>JBDGUY010000046.1:0-11706 GCA_039585935.1 Gemmatimonadota bacterium | reverse complement strand
CTCTCGGTAAGGAGTATTTCGGGGGGGAGACGATCGTCCAGCAGGGCGACACCGGTGACTGCATGTTCGTCGTGCAGTCCGGCCAGGTGGAAGTCGTCCAGAAGGTCGAAGGGGGAGAACAGAGGCTCGCCGTGCTCGACACGGGGGACTTCTTCGGCGAGATGGCCCTGTTCGAGCGCGAGGTGCGCTCGGCGACGGTCAGGGCCCTGAGCGATGCACGTGTCCTGAAGATCGACAAGAAGACCCTGCTGCGTCGCATCAAGGAGGATCCGCTGCTCGCTGTGAATCTTCTCCAGACGATGTCGCACAGAATCCGCGAGCTCAATGCCGGGCTCGCCCATGCGGGAGCGAAATCTGAATGAGTGAGGGCGCAATTCCGACGGCCGGGGGCGAAGAGACGTTTGGGGACCGACTGACGCCGGCATACCGTCCGAGCCAGGTCGAAAAGCAGGCGCCCTGCCAGGCGGGCTGTCCGAACTGCGGAGACATCCGGGGGTGGATCGGCACGGTCGCGCAGCGCGACAAGCTGGGACTTTCCAAGGAGCAGGCGTACGAGCGGGCGTGGCGGATGATCACCGACGTGAACCCGTTCCCCAGCGTGCTGGGACGCGTGTGCCCGCACCCCTGCGAGTCGCACTGCAATCGATCCGAGCATGACGAACCGCTGGCGATCAATGCGATGGAGCGGTTCCTCGGTGACTGGGCCATCGACGTCGGACTTCCTCTGGCTACGATAGACGGCCAAGCCGGTCCCGAGTGGATCGGTGTCGTAGGCGCGGGGCCGTCGGGGCTTTCCTTCGCGTATCAGATGGCCCGCCGGGGCTATCGCGTCACCGTGTACGAGGGTCGAGACCAGGCCGGCGGCATGCTGCGCTATGGAATTCCGGACTACCGGCTTCCGCCCGCCGTGCTCGACGCGGAGGTGGAGCGAATACAGCGCCTCGGTGTCGAGCTGCAGCTCGACACCTCCGTGGGCCGGGACGTCTCGCTCGAAGAGCTCAAACGGCGGCACGCCGCGCTGTATCTCGGTATCGGCGCCCAGTCCGGGCGCGGACTCGGAATACCGGGCGAGGACGGGCCGGGGGTGTGGACCGGCACCGAGTTCCTGTCGCTGGTCAACTGTGGAGAGCAGGTCGAGCTCGGCCCGAGCGTGGCCGTGATCGGCGGCGGTAACACGGCGATCGACGCCGCGCGGGCCGCCAGGCGTGCGGGAGCGGATGTCACGATTCTGTACCGCAGGTCGCGCACGGAGATGCCCGCGATCGAGCACGAGGTGGAAGACGCGATCGAAGAGGGCGTCGAACTCGTCCTGCTGGCCAGTCCCGTGCGGCTCGAACGGCTGGATGGCGTGCTTCGAAACCTGATCGCGCAACGCATGGAACTGGGCGAGCCGGACGAGTCAGGCCGGAGACGACCGGTTCCGATCCCGGGATCGGAATTCGAGATTCCCGTCAGCGCGATGATCGCGGCCGTCTCTCAGGCCCCCGACATCAGAGGATTCGAGGACCTCGACCAGGACGGTGGCTGGTTCCTCACCGGCAACGGCGGCGCGATCGACGACGGAATCTTCGCCGGGGGAGATGCGCTCGGCCTCGGCATCGCGGGAATGGCGATCGTCCAGGGCCGACACGCGGCGGAAGCCCTGCACGGGCGGCTGCGGGGGCTCGAACCGCAGGCCGTCACGCCAGACGTGGACAGGCAGCTCGTGGGTCCCGACGAGATCATCATGGAGTTCCACGAAAAGCGGCCGCCGGTTCACGCGGAGCGTCTCGCCCCCGAGGAGCGCCTCGCGCAGCCCCTCGCAGAAGTCAGCGGCACGATCACCGAGGAGCAGTTCCTCGAGGAGACCAGTCGCTGCTTTTCGTGCGGATCATGTTTCGGCTGCGAGCAGTGCGAGATGTTCTGTACCTCGGGCTGCTTCACGAAGCTGGAAGAGGTCGGACCGGGCGTCTACTTCACCCTTACCCTGGAGCAATGCCAGGAATGCGGGAAGTGCGCCGAAGTGTGTCCGTGCGGGTTCCTCGAAGTACACTAGAGCGGAAGCCAGTACACCAGCCAGGCGATCCACACCAGTACGAGTCCGTGCGCCAGCTGGTCGAGACCTAGCGCGGTCCAGAACTGCTGGTCGCCCGAGTCCGACAGCGCCGGCATCGCCGCCCCCATCCTTCCCCGTGTCCAGTCGATCGCCAGGTGCGTCCAGAACTCGATTGCCGCGGCAGCTCCCACCATTTGCCAGCCCGGGCGTGCAGCCAGCGCCACGGCGATCGCCACCAGTATGGCATGAACGAACGCATGAACGGCGATCGGGCCAATCGGCCGGCCGACAGCCTTGGCTTCCTGCATCCGGGCGGTGGCCAGCGGGGTGAAGTCACCCAGGAAGTGCGCCACCAGCAGTGCGGCCATCAGGCCGGCAGCCTGCTCACTCATGTCGGGATCCCGGTGTTGGTCTGAACGTCCGGCGATACGAGACGCATGTGGCCGCTCTCCCGAGGGGGCGAGGATGAACGCCGACGGACCGGTCGATGCAGGAAAATAGAGTGCCGGATGCCCAAAACGAAAGCGCGCCGGACGGCGGTGAGCCGCCCGGCGCGCTGCTGCAGACAAGACGCTGGAGCCGGCTGCGCCTCATCTACAGGCTGAAGTCGATCCCCATCACGTTCTGGCCTTCGCCGACGTCCACGGGCTCTGGTGCGGGCGGTACGAGAGGATAGACGGTCCCGTCTATTGTCGCCGTGGCGCTCACGTTATAGGTGCCGGGGGACAGGAATAGCACCGTGTATGTTCCGTCCTCGCGCGCGACCGCGGCACCGTCCAGGGTCTCCATCTCTTCGACCGGTAGATCTGAACTGCCAGGAACGAGAACGGCCGCAATTTTCGCCCGCTCCGCTTCCTCGTCTGGAGTGGCCGACACGTACGTCACGGTCCCGGAGATGCTGCCCGCGATGTCTTCCAGAGTGGCCCGGAGCAAAGGCGTGAACAGCACACCCTTGATCCCGTCCGGATCGTCCGGGCTTCCGTTTACCACGAAGTTCCGCTCGACATCCATGTCCACGACGGCGAGGATCGTCGCCCCGGGGACCAGGTCCACACCGGCGCCGTCTTCGTTCCCTTCGACATCACGCAGGTTGATCTTGATCCCGCTCTGTGCCCCGCTCGGCACGAACAGCTCCGCCGTCGGCTCTCCGTCGGTGAATTCGTAGGGAGCCGCGAGCGTCACTGTGGCGGAAACGATGTGCAGCCGGAGCTGCAGCAGCCGCGCAGGCGCGTCTATGTCAGCCGTGGCCAGCTCCGCCATCACGCCGTTCTGCAGCTCGAGCAGATTCCACGTCCCCCCGTCATCCGACAGCAGGATCGGCGGTCCGCCGGCCTGGATCGCCCAGACCTCGCCGAAAGTCACTTCCGCCGACTCGAACCACGCTCCGGGACCGTCGGTAAGCGCGACGGTGAATTGCGCGGGCCCCTCTGGTGCCGAGCTGTCGCTGCAACCGGTGAAGCTGGTCACCGCCAGCGCGGCGACGAGAAATGTCGAGATTGCACGTCTGAACATCGGGTTCACCCCTGTTTGAGTTGCGTCCGTCACCATGCGGCTATGACGCAAGTCGAATTCCGTTCCCCCGGTGTCGACTCCAACTGGCCAACCTCGAGTCGTCACGGAACGGCAAGCTGCTCCGCTGTAGTACCTTAGGCCGACCTGCTCGCTATCGCTCAGGAGCCGGATGTCAGACCTTGCAGCTGCGACAGCGACTCCGATACGAAAACCAGTATCTACCACACTACTGCTTGCACCTCGATCTCGCGTGATTCTGGCTCCGTCTCGCTGCCGTACGGTCATTCCCGTACCGTTGTGTGGGTGGTCGGCGATCGGCGGCCCGGCTGGGCAGAAACAGGCTCAGGAGGAGGTGATGGTGGTGTCAGGATTGGAGACTTGCGCGCACGTGCGCGCCGCGGCAGGTGGAATTCTCGCCGTGTCGCTCCTGCTCATCGTCGGGTGCGGCGGCGATTCGGAGCCGGAGGATGCGAGCCCGGCTGCCAGGGCTGTCGCCAACGCATCAGCTGAACAGGCCGCGGCGATCGCGGACGATTACGTGACCGGGTACTACCACCAGTTCCCGGAGGAGGCATACGAGACGGGCTTCCCCGCCCCGCTGGATCGGCTCGGAGACCGCAGTCTCGAAGCACTGGCAAAGTGGGAAGCTCGCGAAGACTCCTGGCTGGCCGAGCTCAGCCAGATCGATCCGGCTGAGCTCGAGGGCACTCACGCCGCGGTGCCCTACGCATTCGCCCGGGAGAGGCTCGAAGCCGCGAAGGCACGGCGCGTGTGCCGCACCGAGCTGTGGAACGTCAGTCCCACCTGGACCAGCTGGCACAATTTCTTCCCCAACGTGTTCGCCCAGCAGCCGGTGGGAACCGAGCTGGCTCGGGCTAACGCCCTGGCGAGGGCGCGCGATGTCCCGCGTTTCATCGATACCGAGATCGCCAACTTCAGGCGGGGAGTCGAGCTGGGATACACTGCGCCGCGCTCCAACGTCGAAGCCGTAATCGGGCAGCTCGACGCATTGCTGTCGATGTCGCCGGAGCAGACTCCGTGGTTCGACCCGGCGAACCGGGACAGCGAAGCAGACTTCAGCGTCGAGCTGCGGAGCGTGGTAGAGAATGAGATCGTCCCCGCGACCCGGCGAATGCGCGATTACCTGGCGAACGAGTACCTCCCCGAGGCCCGACAGACGGTCGGCGTAACCACGGATCCCGGCGGCTGGGGGTGCTACCTCGCCTCGGTGCTGTTTCACGCCACGCTTCCCCTCACCCCGGAAGAGATTCACGCCAACGGCCTGCGGGAGATGGAACGAATCCAGGCCGACATGCGCGAGATCGGTCGTCGCAGCTTCGGAACCGAAGACACGCAGCAACTGCTGGAAATCGTGCGGTCGGACTCGCGCTACAGCTTCGAGACGCCCGAGCAGATCGTGGCATTCGCGCAGGCCGCGGTGGACAGGGCCCGCGAAGCGGTGCCGGAGTGGTTCGGATTCGTTCCAAAAGCAGATGTGCAGTTGAAACCCTACCCTGACTACATGGGGGTCACCGGCGGCGGATTCTACTCCGCCGGTTCCGTCGACGGCAGCCGTCCCGGTACCTACGAGTTCGGCACGCACGAGCCGCGGGAGCTGAGCCGCGGCGGCGGATTCGAGGCGACCACCTTCCACGAGACGTATCCCGGACACCACATGCAGGTCTCGGTCGGACTCGAGGGACCCGGCGTGCACCCCGTCCTGCAGTTCTTCTTCAGTTCGGGCCTCGGCGAGGGATGGGCGCTGTACACGGAGCGCCTGGCGGACGAGATGGGTCTCTACACGGACGACGTGGACCGGCTGGGAATGCTGTCCAACGAGGCATTCCGGGCCGCCCGCCTGGTCGTCGATCCGGGGCTGCATGCCCTCGGCTGGACGCGACAGGAAGCGATCGACTACATGGTCGCCCACACCGCGGAGTCGGAGGCTGGAATCGCGTCGGAGATCGATCGGTACATCGCGGTTCCGGGACAGGCGACGGCCTACCTGACCGGCAGCCTCGTGATCCAGGAGCTGCGCCGGAAGGCGGAGGCTGAGCTCCGCGACGACTTCGATATCCGGGAGTTCCACGACCTGGTGATCGGCGACGGCACGATCACGCTGGGAATGCTGCAGGACAAGATCGATCGCTGGATCGCCGACAGAAGCTGAACGGGAGGAACGATCGTGAAGCTGTACAGGCTGGGACGGCGCGACTTCGTCCAGCTGGCGGCGCTCGGCGGAGCGGCTGCGGCTCTGCCCCGCTGGCTGCGAGCGGGAATTCGGGAGTCGGAGTACGCCCTCGCAACGGACCTGGGCCTCGACACTTCGGCCCATACGTCTGCGGCCCGGGCCGACCCGGTCAGGGTCAGGGGCGTCGTGGAAGCGGGAGGAAAGGGCCTGGGTAGCGTGTCCGTGTCTGACGGCCTGTCCGTCGTCCGGACCGATGAGAGCGGAGAGTTCGAACTCCTGTCTGCCCCGGGCGCGGAATTCGTGTTCGTCACGCTCCCGGCGGGCACGGAGATTCCCCGCAACCCGACCGGCACGGCGAGATTCTACGAATCGCTCCGTCCAGATGCCGGCGGCGAACAGTCGGTCAGATTCTCGCTCATCCCGCGTCAGTCAAGCGACGACCGGCACGCGCTTCTGCTACTGGCGGACATTCAGACGCAGAACGAGCGGGAGATGCGTCGGTTCCACGCGGAATCGGTCCCGGACGTTCAGGCCACGGTCCGAGAGCTCGGAGATGTGCCGGCATTCGGGGTTTCCTGTGGCGACATCATGTACGATCACCTGGAGCTTTACCCGGAATACGAGCGCGGCGTGAGCCGGATGGGGATTCCCTTCTTTCAGGTGGTCGGCAATCACGATCTGGACCAGGAAGCCCGAACAGACGAGGCGTCTACCGAGACCTTCTCACGCCACTTCGGACCGCGCTACTACTCCTTCGACCGCGGTGCCGTCCACTACGTCGTGCTGGACGACGTGTTCTGGCACGGCGCCGGCTACATGGGCTACATCGACGGCCCGCAGCTCGCCTGGCTGAAAGCCGATCTGGACCACGTGGAGCCCGGACGTCCGGTCGTGGTCTGCCTGCACATCCCGGTACTCGGCTCGGGGCACCTGCGGGAGGGACGCGACTCCCCGGAACTCGGGGTCGCGGTCGCGAATCGCGAGGCTCTCTATCGATTGCTGGAGCCGTACGCGGCACACATCCTCACCGGCCATACGCACGAGAACGACCACGGCTTCGAGTCGGGAGTGCACGAGCACGTGGCCGGCACGGTGTGCGGAGCCTGGTGGAGCGGTCCGATCTGCTGGGACGGGACGCCGAACGGCTACGCCGTGTACGAGGCCGACGGTGAGGACCTCAGCTGGCGCTACAAGGCCACAGGAGAGGACCCCGGCCATCAGATCCGGGCCTATGCCGCCGGGTCCGATCCGGCGGCCCCGGACGAAATTGTCGCGAATATCTGGGGCTGGGATCCGGAATGGAGCGTCGTGTGGTACGAGGACGGGGACCGCCGGGGAGCCATGGCTCGCCGGATCTCCCTGGACCCGCTGAGCGTGGAGTTGCACGAAGGGCCCGATCTTCCCGCGCTGCGATCATGGGTGGATCCGGTGCGGACCCGCCACCTGTTCTTCGCCCCGGCGAGCCCGGGCGCACAGATCACGATCGAGGCGACCGACAGGTTCGGAAGGCAGTACACGTCGCGGGTCTGATCGTGACAGCCCGAACCCGGACCGATACTGTCAGCCACATGAGACTTCGAATCGTATTCGGCGCCCTGTGGCTCGCCGGTTTCGCGGCCGTTCCCGCGGGTGCCCAGGAGACCGACACCCGGCCGACGGGAACGGTCGTAGGGACCGTGGTGAGCGCCACCGGCGAGCCGGTGGAGCTGGCTCAGGTCGAACTCCTCGAGACGGATCTCCTGGCAGTGAGCGACGATATGGGTCGCTTCGCCATTCGCTCGGTGCCCCCGGGCGTGTACAGCCTTCGCGCTGGTGCTCTCGGCTATCGCCCGGTCCTCCTCGCCAACGTCATCGTGGGAACCGGAAAACCGCTCACCGTGCGTGTCGAGCTGCCTACGCTACCGTTCGAGCTCGACGTAATTGAGGTGGCCCCTTCGTACTTCGTCGAACCGGAACGGGAGGCCGCATCCAACGTCCGGACCCTGGACGCCGTCGAGACCCGCCGTGCCCCCGGCGTGCTCGAGGACGTGGTCCGCTCCGTCTCTCTGCTTCCGGGTGTCGCCGTGCCATCGCCGGGTCGAAATGATCTCGCGGTTCGCGGTGGAGCCCCGTTCGAGAGCCTGTTCCTGGTGGACGGAATCGAGGTGCCGAACATCAATCATTTCGGGTCACAGGGCTCCACCGGCGGACCTCTCTCCCTGATCAATATCGAGTTCGTGCGCGAGACGAACTTCGCGAGCGGAGGCATCGGGGTCAGGTACGGCGACCGCACGGCGTCCGTGACCGACATCGGCCTCCGGACGGGCAACGAGGAGCGCCTGTCCGGTACGCTCAACGTTTCGGCAACGGGAGCCGGGGCAATCCTGGAGGGCCCGCTGGGCTCCGGTGGGAGTTTCTTGTTCAGTGCGCGACGCAGCTACCTCGACTTCCTGTTCAGCGCGGCCGGATTCAGCTTCGTCCCGTCCTACTGGGATTTTCAGCTCAAGACCCGGAACCAGCTGGGGAGGAACGACGCGCTGTCCTTCCTGTTCGTCGGGGCGTTGGACGATATCACCTTCAATACCGAGGACGAGGACGACGTTTACGAAAACAGCCGGATCCTGGCACCGAAAGTCCGCCAGTACTTCGCGGGAGTGACCTGGGACCGGTCCTTCTCCAGCTCGCAGCTCGCGGTGTCCGTCGGGAGGACGTTCTCGAGCTTCGAGACCACCCAGACATTGTTCACCGACCCCCCGCAGACGATCCTCAGCAACGTCTCCTCGGAGGGCGAGAACAGCCTACGAATCGAGTGGGCATCCGATCCGTCCCGGAAGCTGGCGTGGACCGTCGGAAACACCGTCAAGTTCGCCAGCGACCTGTCGTATGACGTCGAGGTCGCCGGGCAGGTCCGGACCGATTCCCTCGGAAACCCGCAGCCTCTGGTAGTCGACACATCGTTCACCGCCTTCCGCAATGCGACCTATCTCGAGCTCGCCGCCCGGCCGGTGGATCGGCTGCGGCTCACCGTTGGAGCGCGGGCGGACTATTACGACTTCGTGGACGACGGATTCCGGCTGTCGCCGCGCCTCGGCGCCGCCTGGCAAGTCCTGTCAAACACGAATCTCAAGGGAAGCATCGGAAGGTACGTGCAACCGCCTTCCTACATCTGGCTGATCGGGGACCCAACAAATCCCGAGACCCTGGAGCCGATCGTTTCGGACCAGATCACGCTCGGAATCGAACAGTCGCTCAGGCCGGACCTTCGCCTCCAGATCGAGGGCTACGTGAAGGAGTACGAGGACTATCCGGCCCGAGTCTTCCGGCCGCAGGCGGTGCTTTCGCCGTCGGGATTCGAGGATGCCACGTCCGACATCCCGTTCGGGCTGGAGCCCCTGCTGAGCGTGGGAACGGGATCCGTCTTCGGCCTGGAAGTCTTCCTCCAGAAGCGACTCAGCGAAGTGCCCGTGTACGGCCTGCTGGCGCTGAGCGCGAGCCGGGCGGAGTACGCCTCCATCGAAGGCGTGGACCGGCCCGGAACCTACGATACGAGGTTCATCGGGTCGGTATCCGCTGGCTGGCGCATCAACACGAAGTGGGAGGTGAGCGGTAAATTCAGGATCGCCACGGGACTGCCGACCACGCCGTTCATCACCAGTGGACCCGACACCGGTCAGCGCGACTGGACCCAGTACAACCAGGGCGAACGCTTTCCTACCTTCAACGCTCTCGATCTGCGGGTGGATCGCCGGTTCAGCTTCAGCGGCTGGCAACTCGAGCTGTACCTGGACGTCCAGAATGTCTACGGTCGCAAGAACATCAGCGCTGTGCGCTGGGATCCGCGTACCAACGAGCCCGAGTTCAACGAGGCGCTCGGCGTGCTCCCGACGATCGGGATCAACGTCGACTTCTGAGGTTCTACTTCGACCGCGGTAGCGTGCCCCGGACCATCACGTTCCACGAGTGCAGCCGACCGTCGTCGAGGCGCGCGGTCAGTTTCGTGACCTCGACTTCCTGGATATCGGGGAGCAGGGTGGCGGCCTGTCCGAGCGCATCACAGACGGCGGCTTCAATCGATTCTGACGACGAGCCCTCCAGCTCCACGACCGCCTCTTTCGCGGCGACGATCGTACCTTCCGCGGTGGTCGCAGTGGCGAGATACCGGTTTCGGGCCTTCCTCGTCGCGGCTGCGAGAGCCTGGTCGGCCGTCTCCTCCTCGAGCCGCAGGTTCGCTCTCAGGTGGGACAGGAACTCTTCCTCTTCCGGCTCGAGCCTGTGGTCCTCCAGCGCCTCGTCGACGGCCGCGCCGTACAGGGCCACCGCGACTTCGTCGTGGAGCGGCGCGCACGCGGATTCTTCGAGACAGAGAATCGTCCGCAGGTGAGCGAGGTCCTGCACCTCGTCGTCGCTCAACTTTCGATCCACGAAACAGTGCTCGAGATAGCGCCGGTACATGCCCAGGCAGGGGGCGCGCAGGTGGCGCGTAACATCGACCGCGTGCTCGGTTCCCGCCGTGCGAACCTGTTCCGCCGAAACGTCGGTTACCCGTGACGCTGCCGCGAGCATCGCCTCTATGTCCCGGCTTGCCGCTCCCCGGGCGCGCGATCCGAATACGCGTCCGATCAGGCCCGAATCCTCTGCGTCCGACGTCTGAAACGGCTCTGCCATCGATTGCTCCCGAAAAGGTCGTTCGTCGTCCCCGCGTACCGGACCTGCTCCGTGTCTATAGCCGCCCGGACTGCTTCAGCCGCTTGTGCTTCTCTTCATTCTCGATCCACGGCTTGCGGTCGAAGTAGCTGCGTGTCTCGTTCACGACCTGTCCGGACAGCAGGAGGAGCGCGAACAGGTTCGGGATGATCACGACCGCGAGGAACACGTCCCCGAGGTTCCAGATCACGGCAAGGGGCAGGACGGCTCCCACGAAGTGCATCGCCACGAAGGCGATCTTGTAGGGCAGCACGGCCACCGATCCGAACAGGTAGTTCGCGCATCGGTCTCCGTAGTAGCTCCACGAGATTGCCGTCGAGATCGCGAACAGGAAAACGGCCAGCACAATGATCAGGTGACCCCAGTCACCGAGCGGAGACAGGCCGCGGCGAAATCCCTGCTGCGTGAGCGGGGCTCCACTCTCGGCCGCCATCGCCCACAGAGCCGGGTAGCTCTCACCATCCGGAGACACCGCCGCTCGATTGGCGACGTCGATCGTCCCCGTGAACGGCCGGGTCATCTCGGCATCCACGAACAGCTCTTCGACCGCCACGTCGTGCCAGGCGATCATCGGAGCCTCGGAGGTCACGACGTGGCGACCATCCTCGATTCGGATCTCCTCCGGTGCATCGGTCGGGCGATGGTGCCCTGCGTCGTCGACCTGGACGTACGTGAGATCGCCGCCGCCCATCACGATTTCCGTGGGGATTCGAGCATCCCACACACCCGTGAGGATGATCACCAGCCCGGTCATCGTGCAGATGACGATCGTATCGATGAACGGCTCGAGCAGCGCCACTACTCCTTCAGACACGGGCTCGTCGGTCTTTGCGGCAGCATGTGCGATCGGGGCCGACCCCTGACCGGCTTCGTTGGAGAACAGGCCGCGCCGCACACCCCACATCAACGTCACGAGGAACGCGCCCACGCCGGTACCGGCGACTCCCGCCGTCGGATTGAACGCCTCTCTGAAGATCAGTCCGAAAGCCGGGATCACATCGCCGAAGTTGAGGAAGATGATCACCAGGGCGCCGGCCACGTAGATCGCGGCCATCAGAGGTGCGAGAACTGCCGTTACCTTCCCGATCCGTGAGATCCCACCGAGAATCACGGCTGCGACGATGGTGGATGTCACCAGTCCGGTCGCCCACACCGGGGAGCCGAACGTCGTCGCCATCGTGTCCGCGACCGTATTCGCCTGGATCGCGTTACCCGTGAGGAAAGCGGTCAGACCCAGCAGAGATGCGAACAGCACGGCCATCCACTTCCATTTGGGCCCGAGTCC
>JBDGUY010000045.1:0-12342 GCA_039585935.1 Gemmatimonadota bacterium | reverse complement strand
TCACGCCCGAAGGAGATTCTGTGAACCTGTATACACTGCGCAATGCGAACGGCATCACTGTGCGGGTCTCCGATCTGGGCGCAATCGTTACTGAGGTCCTGGTGCCGGACCGGGACGGAAACCTCGTCGACCTGGTGCTCGGACATGACTCGCTCGACGCCTACCTGGACGGGTCGACCTACTTCGGTGCGATTGTCGGCCGTTACGCGAATCGAATCGCCCGCGGGCAGTTCGAGCTCGATGGCACGACGTACGAACTGGCCACGTTCACCGTGCAGTCTGGTCCCATACCTGGCAGCCCGTTCGACGTGCCGGGTGCCGGTCGTGCCAGCCTGATCCTGTCCTATGTCAGCGAAGACGGTGAGGAGGGCTACCCGGGCCGGCTCGATGCGGAGGTGACGATCACGCTGACCAATGGTAACGAGCTCAAATTCGACTACGAGGCGAGCACGGACGCCCCGACCGTCGTCAATCTCACGCATCACGGCTACTGGAACCTGGCCGGCCATGCTTCGGGCTCGATCCTAGACCACGAACTGGAACTCAGGGCAAGCCGGTACACGCCGGTTGACAAGCAACTCATAGCCACTGGGGAGCTCCGCCACGTCGAGGGGACCCCATTCGACTTTCGGACTCCGACCCGGATCGGCGACCGCATCGATGCGGACGACGAGCAGCTTCGCATTGGCGGCGGGTACGATCACAACTTCGTGCTGGACGACTGGACCGGCGACGGCGCCCTGCGACTGGCGGCACGGCTGCGCGACCCGGCAAGCGGACTCGCGCTCGAGGTCCTTACGACGGAGCCCGGCCTGCAGCTGTATTCGGGGAATTTCCTGGG
Source organism: Gemmatimonadota bacterium (assembly GCA_039585935.1). GTDB lineage: Bacteria > Gemmatimonadota > Gemmatimonadetes > Palauibacterales > Palauibacteraceae > Carthagonibacter. The sequence continues at coordinate 11,501 of JBDGUY010000045.1, read as the reverse complement.
CGATTCGGCTGTCGGGAAGGGGGGCGCAGTCTATGGCTATCGAACCGGGCTGTGTCTCGAGACCCAGCACTTTCCGGACTCTCCGAACCACCCGGGATTTCCATCGACAGTCCTGAGGCCCGGCGAGAAGTACGAGTCAGAAACCGTATATCGGATGCGCACCGAATGATCCGGATCCCACTCGAGTCCGCGACGGTGCCGGGATTTGCCCGGGCGTTGACCGCGGAAGAACTCGATTACCACGCGCCGGTTCCCGACGTGACCCGGGCTCTCGTGATTCGATCGGAGCATGCGGATCGCTTCGCGGCGTGGGAAACGGCACCGGTCCCAAACGACCTCGTTTTCACCGACACCGTAGCCTTCGTCGTGCTCGCCGCTATCGAGGCGACCGATGACCGCCGCGAATTCACCCTGGCGATCGACGGCCTTCCGGTGCTCACGATCACGAACCCCAGGACCGCCCGCGAAGGTGTACTCGAGTGGACCGGAGATGACGGAGTCAGGGCCGAGCTGCACGTAACGCTGGTCGATCGGTACTCCGACGCGATGGGTTTCCTGTTCGTGCACGTACCACGCCGCTTCCTGCGGCCGGGCGAGCCGTTGCGATTCGAACTTCGCGGCGAGACCGCCGGGACCCGCACCTGGTGCATGATCTTCGAGCGAAGTGTCTCCCCGGAAATCACGGTGCGACCGGTGCCTGCCGTGGTGCGGGCACCAGGCGGCCCGCTCCAGGAGCTCCGCGTCGACATCGTCAGGCTGGACGAGGGAGGACCCGTCACGCTCGACAGTCCGGCCGGCCAAGTCGAGGCGACGACGACGTTCGGCCACACGCGGCTGTCGCTGGAGATCCCCGCCGTCGATCGGCGCACGAGTGTTCCCATTGCGTTCGAGCTGGAGAACGAGAGGCACGAGGCCGCGGTCGAGGTCGAACCCGTCGAGCCGCTCACGATCTGGCTCATACACCACACGCATCTCGACATTGGATACACTCACCTCCAGGACGAAGTGGAGCGTCTGCAGTGGAGCCACCTGGAGGAAGCGCTGCGGCTTGGAAAGGATAGCGAATCGCTCCCGGCGGAGGCCCGTTTCGTCTGGCACCCGGAGGGGATCTGGGCGGTCGAGACATATCTCGAGCAGCACGGAGCCGAGGAGAACGCACGCCTGCTGGAGGGAATCCGCCGCGGCTGGATCCACCTCGACGCTCTGCACACGAATCTCCTGACCGGCATCATGACCGGCGAAGGGCTGATCCGGGCGCTCGAGCCGGCACAGAGGCTCGCGGATCGGACCGGGGTGCCGATCCGGTCGGCGATGTTTACCGACATACCCGGATTTTCCTGGGGCCTCATCCCCGTGTTCGCGGCAGCCGGCGTCCGCTACTTCTCGGTGGGTCCGAATCGCGGACACCGGATCGGCAGTTTCCTCTCGACCTGGGGCGATCGGCCGTTCTGGTGGGAGTCTCCGTCCGGCAGGGAGCGCGTACTCGTGTGGGTGCACGGCGAGGGGTATTCGCTATTCCACACGGGACTCGGCTACGAGCAGCTGGACAAGCGGCTCGACGTCGATCTCGTGCTCGGTGCGGTGGAGTCGTTGCGAAACCGTGGCTGGTCGCACCCGATAGCGGCGCTTCGCTACAACATCGGTTCCGACAATGGACCGCCGGACCCGACCCTGAGCGACACGGTCCGAGACTGGAACGAACGGTACGTATCACCGAGAATCGTGATCGGGAGCTCGGAGCAGGTACTCGCCGAACTGGAATCCTCCTGCGGCGACGAGCTGCCCGTCGTGCACGGTGACCTGACGGGCTACTGGGAGGATGGGGCGGCGTCATCGGCCCGCGAGACGCAATCGATCCGCCATACCGTTGAGTGGTTGAGCGCAGCCGAAGCGCTGGCTGCGATGAGCGGCGTGGAATTGGACCCCGAAGAGGTCTACCTGACATGGCGAGAGGTATTGCTCTACTGCGAACACACCTGGGGCGCGTGGAACAGCATCAGCGAACCGGAGGCGGAGTTCGTCGTCCGGCAGTGGGAACGGAAGAAGGCGTTCGCCCGGCGGGCCGCGGATCTGACGAACACCCTGCTCTCATCAACGCTCGGATCCCGCGTCGAGACGGCAGTTGAGGAAGCCGACGCGACTGCAACGATCGAGATCGCGAACACACTCGGCTGGGAGCGGACAGAGGTCCTCGTCCTCGACCGAGTCGTGGCCCGCGACACGGTCGTCGTCGTAGACCGGGCGGGTGCCCCCATTCCGTTCCAGCGACTCGCCAGTGGGGGGCTCGCATTTCGCGCGCCGCGGGTACCCGGCTTCGCCACCACACAGGTGCGCCTGGTCAGGGATGAAGAGGAAACCGGGGACACCACGGAGCGTCCAGGAGTCCGGGTGGAAGCCGGGAGCCGCGTCGTTCTCGACAATGGAGTCCTGCAGCTCGGGCTGGATCCGCTCACGGGCCGGATCGTCTCGTTGCGCAGGATCGATGGTAGCGGCCCGAGCCGGGACCTGGTTCCCCCGGGGGAAGAACTCCTCGAGTGGTTGTACGTGCCCGGCCGTGATCCCGAGACTGCCCTGTCTGCCGGAGCTGGAAGTGTCGAGGTCACCGACGCCGGTCCGCTCGTCTGGAGGGCCGTGGTCCGTCGGGAGGCCCCGGGGACGAGCGACGGGATCACGACGACGATTCGACTCGTCGAGGGGAGCGACCGGATCGAATTCGAGGTCCGATTCGACAAGGAACGGAGGCTCGAACCGGAGGCCGTGCTGCTCAGATTTCCTGCTGCGCTTGAATCGGGCTCGACCGTTCGCGTCATCGGTGGAGCCTGGAGTCCGTTCGAGGCGGAATCGGACCAGGCGCCCGGAGCGAACCGCAACTACTATACGGTGGAGCGGTGGGCCGACCTGCACGACAGAGCCGGCGGGTTGACGCTGGTCTCGGTGGATGCCCCTCTCGTCCAGCTGGGTTCGACGGGGACCGATCCGATCGTGGCGGGCTGGCGGGAGCGCGTGGATCGGGCACCCGTTCTTTTTTCGTATCTGATGACCAACTACTGGGAAACCAACTACCGAGCGGAACAGGAAGGGCCGCACGCGATCCGCTATGTGCTGCGCCCGCACCTGGGATTCGATGTGACGTCGGCAGAACGACTGGGACTCGAATCCGCGCATCCACTGCTCGCGTATCGAGTTCGGACAGATCTCCCCTCGCTCCCGCCACCGGTCGTCGTCGAGGCCGAGCATTCCGTCGTGACGCTCCTGCGTCGAACTGCCGACTCGCTCGAGCTCCGACTGTTCAATCCATCGGGACATTCGGATACGGTAGGAATCTCGGTGCCGGGACGGCCCGGGGCCGCTCCCGTACGCGCCGGCTTCTGGGGCCCGGGCGACGGCGAGGGCTCACCGGCCGGCAAGACGCTCGCGGTCAGGCCTGGAGAGATCCTCACCGTTCGACTTCCGCTGGAGTAAGCCTCAGGCCTGATTGGTCGGTCGACACCTCGAACAGGGAGACAGTTTCGTGCCTCGCACCAGCAAGTCGTTCGCCTTTCTGGCAATGCTCGTGGGTATCGCCGTCTCGGGCGTCGATTCTCCCGCCGTCGCCCAGGAGTGGGCTCGCTCGACGCCCGAGGCCGAGGGTCTCGATCCCGCACCATTGCTGGCGCTCGACAGCGCCGTGCGAGCCGGGGAGTTCGCTAACGTGGACCGTCTCGTCGTGGTGCGAAACGGCAACCTCGTCTTGAGCGAACGCTACCCGCGCGACTATCGCCAGATCAGCTCGGGCTTCGATATGCGGCCGCACCAGTACAACTACCAGCACCCCGACTGGCACCCGTACTACATGGGCCAGGATGTGCACTCCCTGCAGTCGGTAACCAAATCCGTCACTTCGTCGCTGATCGGTATCGCGATCGGGCGAGGGGAGATCGCCGGCGTGGATACCCCGCTCCTGCCATTGCTGTCCGACTACGACCTGTCGGAGGTTGACGAAGGACTCCAGGCGGCTAGCCTCGAAGATCTGCTCACGATGCGGCTCGGCATCGAATGGCACGAACAGGATCGCCCGATCGGGCCAGAGAACACGACGATCCAGCTCGAATTCAGCGACGACTGGGTCGAATTCACGCTGGCCCAGCCGATGGATGCCGCACCCGGCGAGCGCTGGGTGTACAACAGTGGCGGCAGCCATCTGATGTCGGCGATCCTGAGGTCGGCGACAGGTCGGTCGACCGAAGTCTACGCCGAGGAACACCTGTTCGGGCCGCTGGGAATCGAGGCCTATCACTGGAAGCGTGAGCCGGCTGGACTCTCCGACACCGAGGGTGGGCTCTACCTGGAAGCCGAGGACCTGGCGCGATTCGGACAGCTCTACCTCGACCGGGGCGTATGGAACGGAATGCGCATCCTGCCCGAGGGGTGGGTCGAGGCGTCGGTCGCTCGCCACGTGGACGACGTAGCGCCTGAGAATCCGAATTGGAATGGCGGGTACGGCTACCAGTGGTGGCGGGTGGACCGAGACGATGTCGAAGTCTGGGCGGGGCTCGGATACGGGGGTCAGTACTTGCTGGTGCTACCGGAACAGAAAATCGTGGCTGTAGCGAATTCGTGGAACGTGTTCGGGCCACACACTCCCGTAATGGGGGCCTTTCTTACCGCCCTGATCGAATCTGCCGGGAGCTGAACTTCACGGCTGGCTCGGGGAGTCCCCTGCAGGGATCTCCGTGTGACCCTCGAGCCGAAGCCGGAACGCTTCGGCTTCGAGCAGCCTGTCCACCTGCTGCCCCTGGTGAAGCAGGGCCTCCTCGATTCGTGCCAGCCTCTCGTCGGTGTCGGTCTTTTCCTGCAGTGACCGTCCGCTGATCGCCTGGATGATGTCTCTCACGAGGGGCCGCAGAACGAAGTGTCCGGCGATAGACATCACGGGCACGCCGATAACGAAAAAGATTGCGACGATCGGAATCAGGTCGTCCACTCATGCCTCCATGCCCGTGGCGCTGCGAGTCAGCGCGATTTCATGCCACGATCGTGCTCTGTCACAAGTACGCGACACGAGCCGCCCGGGTTTCGCCTGACTCCTGCTTGATCCGGGCCTCCGACGCTCCCGTCAGACAGAGGACACAAGGTCACTGTCCGATTCTGGCAGCGAGGTGGAATCATGGCCTACCGAATGATTCGCAAGACTTTTCTAATGACCTGTCTGGTAGCTATCGCGGCTGTATTGGCGCCGACGGCGAATGGGCAAGCTCCGGCTGTGGATTCACGACTGATGATCCGATCGGGGCTCCATACGCCGGCCCCGCACTTCAGAACTCCTCCCCAGGAAGTACCGACGCCGAACCTCAAATCGGAGGGAAAGGCCCTGTGGCTGTCGCTCGGCTCGACTCTGCTCCCGATGGGAGCGGGAGCGCTGATGCTCGCGGCCTCCGACGATGGTACTGCACTCGGAACGGCCGGAGCGCTCCTGATGGGATCCGGCCTCTACTTCGGTCCCGCCGTCGGCTACTGGTACGGAGACGCATCTGGACGGGGTTGGAAGGGCGTCGGCATCCGATTCGGCACCGGTCTGTTGACGGGCCTCGGAGTGCTCGCCATTTGTGGAGGCGATGGTGGCGATAACTGCAACATGTTCGATTCCAGCGACGATGCTTCAGTGGCAGCTGCCAGCATTCTGATGCTGGCCGGCATTGGGGTCATGGCATTCTCGGCGGTCTACGATATCGCGAAGGTGAAGAGCCACGTACGCGAATCAAATGACGAAAAGCGAAGGCATGCAGCTCGACTTTCGGTCGTCCCGGTTGTGAGTCCAGCAAACGGAGGTACTGCCGGCCTGGTCGCCAGCGTCAAGTTCTGATTCGTCCTGGGGGCGGAGGCGAAACCTGCCCGCGGTCGGCCGTGCCCGTTAGCTTTCGTTCATGGTACGAGGCGCTGCGAGCTGGTGGTCTTACGTGACCTACGACGAGGAGCAGGCTCCGCCCGAGATCGATCGGGAACTGCTCCGGCGGGTGATCGCCTACGCGAGACCGTACCGGGGACTGCTGGTGCTCGTCCTCGGTACGGTCATGATCGATGCTCTGCTCGGCCTGATCCCGCCGCTGCTCATGCGCTCGCTCATCGATACGGCGATTCCCGCGGGCGATCTCGGGCTCGTCACCTGGCTCGGAATCGGAATGGTCGGGGTGCCGCTGTTCGCCGGCGCCGTAAACGTCGTGCAGCGTCACTGGACCGCTTCCATGGGCCAGGGAATCGTCTACGATCTGCGGCGCCAGCTATTCGGGCATGTGCAGCAGATGTCGCTCGGATTCTTCACCAACACCCGGACGGGCGAGCTGATGTCGCGCCTGAACACGGACGTTCAGGGAGCCCAGCAGGCGGTCACCTCGAGCTTCCTCAGCGTCATTTCGGCGTTCATCGCCGCCTCCACGACGCTGCTGGTGATGCTCAATCTCGAGTGGCGGCTCACTCTGCTGTCGGTCGCGATCCTGCCGCTGTTCATCTTTTCGTCGCAGAAGGTCGGGAAGCGCCTGCGAGTCCTGCGGCGGGCGCAGATGGAGGAGAATGCGGGCCTGAGCTCGATCATGCAGGAGACGCTCAGCGTTTCCGGCGCGATGCTGTCGAAGCTGTTTGGTCGGGCGACGGACGAGAATCAGCGATTCTCGGAGCGGGCGGCGACTGTCCGGGACCTCGCCGTCAGACAGGCCACGATCGCCCGCTGGTTCTTCATGACGCTGGGAATCGTGCGAGCGCTGGGCACGGCGCTCGTCTTCTGGCTCGGCGCCCTGATGGTGATCCGCGGTTCGCTCACGATCGGGACGATCGTCGCCCTGTCCGCCTACCTCGGCCGGCTGTACGGCCCGCTCTCACAGCTCGCGAACGCCCGGGTGGAGTTCGCGCAGTCACTCGTGTCGTTCGAGCGGGTGTTCGAACTGCTCGACATGCCGAGCGCGATCGTCGAAAAGCCGGACGCGGACCGGATCGAGTCGTTCGAGGGACGCGTCAGCTTCGAGGACGTGTCTTTCTCCTACGCGGAGTCGGGGGGCGAAGGCCTGGAAAGCGTGCGCCGCTTCGGACGCGGTGGCGTAACGGGCGAAGAGGAGGCGCCGTCCCGGGTGCCGACGGGTTGGGCCCTGAGCGAGCTGTCCGTGGAGATCGAGCCGGGTGAGACGGTTGCGCTCGTCGGCCCGAGCGGGGCCGGCAAGACGACGTTCACCACGCTCGTTCCCCGCCTCTACGATCCGACCCGGGGTGCGGTCCGGGTTGACGGTCACGACCTGCGTGACCTGGCGTTCGACTCGATCTCGTCCTGCATGGGTGTGGTGACGCAGGAAGCCTACCTGTTCCACGACTCGATCGGCGCGAACATCAGGTACGGGAGGCCGGAAGCATCATTGGACGAGGTCAGGGCCGCCGCGGCGGCCGCACACATCGACGAATTCGTCATGGGATTGCCGGAAGGGTACGACACGGTGGTCGGCGAGCGTGGTTTCCGGCTGTCAGGTGGAGAGAAGCAACGCGTTGCCCTCGCGCGAGTGATTCTCGAGGATCCGTGCATTCTCATTCTCGACGAGGCGACTGCGCATCTGGACGCCCGTTCGGAATCACTGATCCAGGATGCCCTCGAGACCATCATGGCGGACCGGACGTCCATCGTCATTGCTCACCGATTGTCCACGATTCTCAGCGCCGATCGAATACTCGTGCTGGAAGGCGGGCGCCTGGTGGAAGAAGGCACCCATACCGAACTGCTGGAACAGAGCGGGCTCTACGCGAGGCTGTTTCGAACACAATTCCGCAATGCCCCGGATGTTCAGCCCGAATTGACACCTCGCGCCTGAAACGCGCGCCCGGCGACATGCGCGATCTCCCGAAACCATGCCGCGCCCACGGCCAGCACGTGTTCGTCGACCTCGAATCGGCTGGAATGCGCCGGAAACCCCTCCCGACCCTCGAGCCTCGCTCCGAGGCGGATGTAACAGCCCGGCACGTGGGGCAGATACCAGCTGAAATCCTCGCCGCCCATGTTCGCGCCTCTGACCCTGGCCCTCACCTGCTCGGCACCCACGACATTTTCACCCGCCTGGCGGGCGAGATCGGCCATGTCGGATTCGTTGATCAGCGCCGGAGTTCCCTGTTCGAAGCTCAGGTCGATTCGCGCCATGTGGAGCTGCGCTACCGACTCACATACCCGCCGGAGAGACGTGCGCAGGTGTTCCCTGACAGCCGTCTCATGGGCACGGATCGTCCCTGCCAGCACCGCCTGGCCGGCGATCACATTGTGGGCCGAACCGGCGTCGAATCGTCCCACCGACACCACTGAGGGGTGGGCCGGATCGATCTCTCTGGAGACGATCGTCTGGATGGCCATCACGATCAGGCTTCCCACCACTACCGCATCGATCGCTTCGTGCGGACGGGCGGCATGCGCTTCCTGGCCCGTGATCACGATGCGAAACTCGTCGGTCGCGGCATTCACGATTCCGTCTGCGATGACCAGCGTACCCGTCGGATAGTGCCTGTCGACATGACCCCCGAATATGGCTCCGACGCCATCCAGCACGCCTTCTTCTACCAGTGCCGCCGCACCGGCTCCCATTTCCTCCGCCGGTTGAAAGATCAGGCGGACCGGAGCGGGGAGGGTACCGTCCTCGACGAGAAGTGCCGCCGCACCCAGGACCATCCCGGCGTGAGCATCGTGCCCGCAGGCGTGCATGACTCCGTCGTTTACCGAGGTATACGGGAGTCCCGTTTCTTCCTGGATGGGTAGTGCGTCGATGTCGGCGCGCAGGGCTACCATCGGAAGGCCATCCGGTCCCGCGAGGTCCGCGACGACTCCCGTCCCCCGCACCCGGCGAGGCTCCAGGCCGAGATCTTCGAGAGCCGATTCGATCTTCGCAGCCGTCCTGACTTCCTGCCAGCCGAGCTCCGGATGCTGATGCAGGTCCCGGCGAATCTCGATCATCCAGTCCAGCAAGCCGGGCTTTACGGAATCGATCATCACTCGTGCTCCGTGTAACGCTCAGAACGGACCGGTGTTCTCCGTGGCTGCGAGCTCATCCTCGCACAATTCGAAGAAATTGCAGTTGGCGCACCAGCGACGGTTGTCGGTGAGTGGAAACTCGCCCATCGGCTTGGCTGCGTTGCGCAGGGGTTCGGCCAGGTATGTTCGCATGTTCTCGACGCTGTCCTGGATCGCGCGTCGTTCCTCTGCGATGTCACGGTCGGTGATCGGAACGCTGATCGACTCGCCGTCCGACAGGTACTCCAGCCGGCCAATGATCGGCCCGGCTGGAAGATCCTGACGCTCGCGAAGATACACTGCATACGTGCGAAGCTGAGCGGCGTGTCCGGCGGCCCGCCCTCCCGTCTTCCAGTCCACGATGCGCCACGCGTCCCCGAGTCTGTAGAGAAGGTCCGGCCGGGCATACAGCTTGATTCCGTCCAGATCGAGATAGTCCAGCCGATCGACTTCCTTGACCTCGACCTGTGGAGACTCCACCGCTTCCCTGAAGCTGTCCGAAGCCGGGAGATGCCGCAGGCAGCCGTACAGCCGCTCGCGGATCTTCACGACCAGGTCCTGCGATGGTCCGGTGCCGCGATAGAATTCCATCATCATCGGGTGACGACCCGGATTGCGTTCCCACTCCTCGCGCTGCCGGGCTTGTTGCCACGCCCGGTTCATTCGGGAACGACCAGCTTCGATCAACTCCGGACCGGAGGGCACATCTCCCCCGCCCCGTACCCGCTGAATCGCCTCGGCCGCTACGTCATGGACCACGTTTCCGAGCGTCATGTGCAGGTTCGAGATCTTCTTCAACCGCCACGCTGCGCGTGCCTCCTCGGGAGCATCCCGCAGCCAGCCGTTGTGCGCACCGTAATAGTTCCAGAAATACCTGCGCGGACACTCGCGAAACATCGAGCGCCTGCTCTGGGACCAGGAGAACTCCGGATAGGGGTGGACCTCGAACGCCATCAGTCGACTCGGATCATGTCGCCTGCGCCACCCATTCGTTGTCGTCCCGATCGATATCGGCGAACCAGCCGTCCGGATCGACCACGACCTTCGTCAACTCATCGTCGGTGAACAGGCCGAACACGAATTCCTTCTCGTTCGCACGCCATACATCGACCGGCAGATCGATCCGCTGCACGGTTCCATCCTCGAAAGTCACGTCCATCTGGACCGGTGTCACGAGACCGCCTTCGTTCTGCAGCTTGATCCGGTAGTAGTAGCGCCCTCGCTCCGCCGAGCCGAGCAGCTCTTCCGTGCTCTGCCGCGTGACGTCGGCGACCTTCTGGTCGTTGGCGTGCGTGGTATAGAACCAGCCGCGCCACATCCAGGCCATGTCCTCGCCCGCGCCCTCTTCCATCGAACGGAAGAAATCGGACGGCTGCGGCTTCTTGAACGCCCAGCGCTGCGCGTAGCCGCTGAACGCATCGTCGAACACTTCCGGGCCGAGCACCGCTTCGCGCAGCATCGTCAGGCCCGCGGCAGGCTTCGCGTATCCGTTATTGCCGAAGTCCTTATGGATCAGGTCCGAGTGGGTCATGATCGGAACCTGGTCCGGGTCGCGCATGTACTCGACGATCGCCTGCGGCGAGCCCCGCCAGCGCGGAAACTCCGGATCAAGGTCGACCTCGGCGTAGTGCTGCAGAAAGGTGTTCAGACCCTCATCCATCCAGGTCCACTTCCGCTCGTCCGAGTTCACGATCATCGGGAACCAGTTGTGCCCGACTTCGTGAATCGTCACGCCGATCAGCGCGTACTTCAGGCCGTTGGAATATCCCTGCGCAAGCTCGGCCTCGGTCGCGTTGTCTCCCATCGGACGCGGTCGCGCTCCACAGAACGCCACCATCGGGTACTCCATCCCGCCGGCCGGACCATTGATGTTGGTCGCCTTCGGGTAGGGATACTCGAACGCCATCCGGCCGTAGGTGTCCAGCGTCTGGATCACGGCCGCCGTCGAAATGTCATTCCACAGCGGCATCGCGTCCCGCGGGTACAGCGAGTGCACTGCAATCGGCGGCTGATCCGGCCGATACTGGTAACCGGCCGCGTCCCACACGAACGTCTTGGAGGACGCCCACGCGAAGTCGCGCACATTCTCGGCCACGTAGTGCCAGGTAAGCGTACCGTCCTGCCTCGGACGGCTCGCGGCCGTCATGACCTCGTCGGGTCCGACGATGTACACGGGCGTCTGGCCGGTATAGGCCTCTCTCAGCCTCTCTCGCTGCGTTGACGTCAGCACCTCATCCGGGTTCTGCAGTACCCCGGTCGCCTCGACGATGTGATTCGCCGGCACTGTGATCTGGACGTCGTAGTCGCCGAACTCGAGATAGAATTCACCCCGGCCGAGGAACTGGTCGGTCTGCCAGCCGTTCACATCGTCATACACCGACAAACGCGGGAACCACTGGGCAAGCTCGTAGATCCAGCCGTCGCTCACCTCTTCTTTGCCACCCCGGCCGAAGTCCGCCACCGGGAAGCTCCAGTCGATCTCCAGCTCGGTGGATTC
>JBDGUY010000044.1:0-12183 GCA_039585935.1 Gemmatimonadota bacterium | reverse complement strand
TCGTCACCGGTGAGAAAATCGACGCCGGTGACGACTCGAAATCCCGCTTCACGATGGAGCGCATCCAGAGTGTGTTCATTCCTCGCATAGGCGAGAACCTGACCCGGTCCGACCGCAACGAAATTGCAGCCGCTCGCCCACTGCTCACGTTCCTGCATCGTACGCCTCTCGCCGCCGCAGAATACCGGCTGCAGAGGAATCGAGACATCTCGCAGCGCGGAGAACAGGTCCGCTGCTTCCGTTACACCTGCTCTCCCCTTGCGCACATGGAGTACCGGAAGCCGCGTCGGGCCAAAAAAGTATGGCGGAAATACGCAGCAAAGATCCCGGTCGAGAACCGTGAATATCATGTCGAGGTGAATCGACGAACGGTGAGGAGGCATGAGTACGATCAGCAGGTCCGTTACCTCGCCATCCCGGAACAGGACCTCGGCAAGCTGATCGATACCGGCCGCCGTCGTCCGTTCTGACATGCCCACCGCGAGCAGGTCACGCCGAAGGACATGCACGTCCCCGCCCTCCAGCCTGACGTTCAGGCGACGTTCTTCCGACCCGTCGTACCAAAGTCCCTCGTTACGCAGTGCCGGGTGAAACTCGAACAGCGCATGTGACAACACTTCTTCGCTCCACCGAACCTCGTGTCGCATCGATGCGACCATCACGCCGTCCCCGATGACAGCGGCGGCATCGCGCGTGAAGAACAGGTTCGGGAGCGGCGGAAGCGCGTATCCTGACTCGTTCACGAGTTCTGCCAGTGCCCCACCGCGACTCTCCTCCCCCTCGATGTACAGACGGGTGAGTTCTTTCGCTGTGAGGTCCGTGGCGCGCTCCCGAATCGCGTCACCGGAGTTGTTCACCACGTAAGAGCGGGCTTCCGGAATCGCGAGGATTTCCGTCAGCAGGTCCGAGATCTCCAGGACCTCGGCAAAGCGCGACAGAATCGCTACGAACCGCGAGTGCTCCCGTCGGGCGATCTCGAGATCGAGGATGTCGTCGAACAGGTAATCGGTCCGGTTACTCGGGGTAACGACGGTGAGCTCCGGCCCTGGCGAGTGACAGATTACTCGCTTGAGGCGGCCGACTTCACTCGTGACGTGCAGTATAGATCCGGTCGGGCTCATGGACCCGACCCGCCCGCCCTGGCCCCGGTCACGATCGTGTAGCTGAGCCCCTCGAGTTCCACCGCGATATCCATCACACGGACCGCGACGCCGGGCCCGGGATGAATCTTGGTCGATGTGAAGTTGAGGATCCCTGTCACTCCCACGGCCGCCAGGCGTTGCGCCAGCTGGCGCGCCGGACCATCCGGGACCGCGAGGATGGCGATCTCCACACCTCGCATGTCGATCTCCCGCTCCAGGTCCTCAATCGGCAGAACCGGCACACCGCGAATCCTGCGTCCTACCTTCTCGGGATCGATATCGAACGCCGCCACCACCTCGAACCCCCGGCGGGCCAGATCTTCGTAGCCCAACAGCGCCGAACCGAGGCGACCTGCCCCCAGGACGCACACACGCCACTGTCTGCGGAGTCCGAGAATCCGCACCAGCGAGTCGCGGAGCTCGGTGACAGGGTATCCACGGCCTCGCTGCCCGAACGATCCGAACTGACTGAGGTCCTTCCTGACCTGAGCCGCCGTCGTTCCGGTTTCGTCAGCCAGTTCCCGGCTCGAAACAACCGGGCGTCCGTCGACTGACAACTGGCGGAGATGCCTGAGGTATCCAGATAGCCGCCGTACGGTCGAGTCTGATATTCTTCGAGTGCTCATAGCCCTTGTGACAGGAGTCACGAGTACAATACCCGTCCGTCTGCGCTGTCTCAACTCTCCGGGTCGTCGCCGCCAGATCCGAGTTGTGCCGCAAGCCGGAGAAACAGCCCGGGATCGAAAGTCTCGGGGCGAGCCGTCGGATCGATGCCCACCTCCGCCAGTACAGCGTCGGCTGCAGCCACCGAAAGGCCATACTCGGGGGCGTCCCTGAGAATTCTTCGAATCTGCTTCCTGCGCCGCGAGAACGCCACGCGAGTGAGGTCCCTGAGCGCCTCGAGTTGGCCGCTTGTCGGGCAATCCGCCTTCGGTTCGATGACGACAGCCACGGAGTCGACAGACGGGACCGGTCGAAACGCTCGACGCCCGACGCGAAACGCCAGCCGGGCCTCGGCACGTGCCCGGACGCCGACGCTCAGAGCGCCGTACTCCCCGGTTCCGGGATCTGCGACGATCCGGCGGCCAACCTCCTCCTGAATCAGGACCACGAGCCGTCGCGGAAGCGGCCGGATGTCCAGGAAGCGAAACAACAGCGGCGAAGTGATCGAGTACGGTACGTTCGAAATCACTCGACGTTCAGGGCAGCCCGCGACGAGCCGCGACAGGTCTACATCCAGGGCGTCCGCGTGAACAATACAAACATCGTCACGATCTCCCCAGCGTTCGTTCAGAAGTTCGGCGAGGCGATCGTCCTTCTCGACGAGCACGAGGCGGGCCACCTCTCCTACCAGTCGTTCGCTCAACTCTCCGTGGCCGGGTCCAACTTCGAGAACCGTGTCATCCGGACCGGCTTCGAGCGCCTCGACGAGTTTGCCCCGGAGATTCGGATCGACGAGAAAATTCTGACTCAGTGAGCGCTTGGCGCGGACCATTCGCCCGTCCCGCGCCACCATCATTTCACGACCACCGCGGTCCGATCATCGACGGCCTCTCCCTCCGGCACACTGGCAAGCTTGAACAGTTTATCCAGGACATCGCCGGCGCTGGCGGTGGAAGCCTCGAGTACGACGCGGGTCAAGACATCATCCGACCACATCTGGCCCGTGCGCAGACACTCGCTCAGGCCATCCGTGAACAACAGAAGCGTGTCGTTACCCGACTCCCAGGGCAGTTCAAGGCTCCCGTATCGATCGAATTCAGCGATCCCCAGCGGAGGATTGAGCGCCTCGAGGCGGACCGTGGCGCCGGGCCGAATCCTCCAGGCGTGCGGGTGACCGGCGTTCGCATAACGCAGCGTACCGCGAGCCGGATCCAGAACCACGTAGCACACCGTCATATACATCTCGGTGGATTCGAGCTTTCGCACGAGCTCCCGATGAATCCCCGACAGGGCTTCTGCCGGGTCGTCATGCTCACGTGCCACGAGCGATGCCGCGCTCATCGTGAGCGCCATGATCAGACCCGCCGAGTATCCGTGCGAACTCACATCTCCGAGCATCACCCCAAGTCGGTCCCCCGACAATCTGAGAACGTGGTAGAAGTCCCCGCCCACCGAGTCCGCAGGGACGCAGCGCGCGGCAATATCGGCCAGGGAACTGAAGTCGGCCGGCTCGGGGAGCAGCTTGAGCTGCAGGTCGTGCGCGAGGGCGAGTTCCACCAGCATTCGCTCCCGCTCGACATTCTCGTTCAGCAGCCTTCGGTTATCGAACGCCGCAGCGAGGTGGCTGGCTACGGCCGACGCGAGTCGTTCGTCGCGGGGCCGGAACGAAGCACGGCCCGGCAGTCCTCGCAGTCTGAGCATTCCGACGGCACCGGCCGTTCCGTGCAGGGCCGTGTGTCGGAGGGGAACGATGAGCCAGGGAGTATCCGGCTCTCCTCCACCGCGTCGATCGAGTCCCGAATCCGCGCGACGCTCCCTGAACGCCGTGGCCAGGGGAGATGGATCTGAATTCACATCGGTGATGGTGCCGGCGATAGCGGCATGCGATGGTCCTTCGGGTCCGGCTTTCGCAATACGTGACAGGCTCAACCCGTCCGGGTCCGCGACCCATACCTCCGCGGTCTCCGCCCCGAGAACCGTCGCCGTGGAGGCGAGAAGTCTGCCGGCTGCCCGTTCGAGCCCAACCATCGAACCCAGGGTATCGCTCACTGAGGTGAGCAGTTCGACTTCCTCGAATCGGGTCTCGAGTTCCCGGGCAAAGAACTCGAGCTCGGTCTCCGAAGACAGAAGCGGAACGAGCGATTCACGGAGCAACTCGCCGGAGCGCAGTCCATCGTCCCCGCCCGTGAGTTCGTAGTCCACCCGGACGAGTCCGCCGTCCGACGTCGGCCATTCCTCTGACCTGACTCCCGGCGCGGAAGCCGGATCAACCGAAAACCCGTCGAACAGGACCAGCGATCCATCCGCCCGTTCTTCAGTCAGACGGACCCGCGTGCCCGTGAGCCGCTCGAATGACTTGAGGAGAGCTGCAACACGCTCACCTCTCGGAGCCACCATCCTGTCCGGCTCTCGCGCTCCCGGATCGGGCATCACGCCACTCTCCATCTCTGGGGCCGAGGTCATCCGTGGAGAGTCAGGGTGACAGAATTGCCGGTCTCGTTGAACCGGACCTCATCCGCCAGTTGGCGAAGCAGGAACAGTCCGCGACCGTGACTTCGACCGCGATTCTCGGGCGCCGTGGGATCCCGCACAGACTCGGGATCGAACCCGGAGCCCTCGTCCGATATCGTCACGACCGCTTCGCCGGGCCTCAACTCCGCTCGCACCCGGACACGCTTCTCCGGATCCTGCCTGTTCCCGTAAAGGATCGCGTTGGCCATCGCCTCTCCGACCGCCACCCTCAGATTGAGTGTCGCGCGAGAACCCGAGAACGCGAGCCGCTCACACGCCTCGACTACCTCCGACACGGCATCCCGCAGATTCTCCGCAGTCGAAGGGAATTCCAGTCCGATATCACCCGTCAGTCCACGCCTGAAGGCGCGCGTGCCTCCGCGTCCGGACGCATGACGATGCCAGCGAAGACCCAGTTCTTCCGGATTCAGAGGAAGAAACAGATAGTCGCCACATCCAGCGGCCAGCGCCGGAAGCAGGCGATCGAAGGATTCGTAGTCCACCAGTGAGATAATTTCGCAGTCGAGGCCGAATGCCGACCTGGCTTCTCGCACCGACTGCTCGCCCAGAGCCAGATCGAGGAACACGAGATCCGGGGGCGTGTCGGGCCACTCGTTCCATGATGCGGCGATCGCCGGCTCCGCACCCAGTTGCCGAAGCTGCGCGATCAGTTCCTCGGTGACAGCGTGGCGCGAAGAGCAGACGAGCACCCGCGATTCAGACGCGGAATTCATCGACTCAGAAGTCTGCGAGAGCTGCGGCCCGCGTATCGGCGATCTGGAACAGCGTGTCGAGCTTCGTCAGTTCGAACAGCGTGCGCAGGTCGTCATTGAGGCCTGCCAGACGGAGTGCTCCGCCGGCCTCACGGATCTTCTTCGACAGACTCACGAGTACACCCAGACCGGACGAATCGATGTAGCTCGAACTCGAGAAGTCGATGAGGAACTTTCGATCACCGCGCTCGAGGCGGTCAAGCACGTTGGCCTTCAATTCCTGCCGGTTGCCGACGATCAGTTCGCCGTCGACCGTCACGATCGTGATATCACCATCGTCTCGTATGGAAAAACTCATTCGCGATCTCCCTGAACTGATGTCCCGAAGCCCCGGTCCGCCCGACGTCCGTCGGCCAGAAGTGCGGTAATGTAAGCTACCTCGACAATGTCCTCGACCGTTGCTCCCCGCGAAAGATCGTTCAGCGGTGACGACAGCCCCTGCAGTATCGGACCCAGCGCACGGGCTTGCCCCAGGCGTTGCACGAGTTTGTACGCGATGTTGCCCGCGTCCAGATTCGGAAACACGAGAATGTTCGCCCTTCCCTCGAGCGCCGAGCCAGGCGCCTTCCGCAAGGAGACCTCAGGAACCAGGGCCGCATCGGCCTGCAACGGTCCGTCCGCCGGAATGTCCGGCCGGCGACGTCGAAACAGCTCGAGTCCGCTGGCTACCCGCTCCACCGCTTCGCCTCCGGCCGAGTCCCGGGTCGCATACGAGAGAAACGCGACTCGAGGCTCATCGCCGACCACCCGTTCCCTTGCTCTACAGGCGGAATCCGCGATCTCGGCCAGCTGTTCCGGCTCGGGACGTGGAACGACCGCCGCGTCCGTGAAGGTCAGGACACGCTCGGGCTCGCCGCCGGTCGGAGGCATGATCATGTAGAACGCGCTCGATACGGTGAGGATCCCCTTCGCCGGACCGAGAATGTTCAGACCACCTCGCAGCACATCGGCCGTCGTCGCTTCTGCGCCGGCCACGACGCCGTCCAGCTCCCCAGCCGCGAGCAAGGCGATGGAGAACCTGAGGCCGTCTCCCTCACCGGGCGGTGCGAGATCCGGACAGGCCGACAGTGCTGCCCGCCGGCTCTCCCCGTTGGACGTCGACAAGATCTCAGGTCCGCTCTCGCCGGGATCCGCACGGAACCTTGCACCCGACCGGTCGAGGATATGGACAGGACGCACACGGCCTGCCGACTCCAGTACCTTCAGCGCCGCCGCGGTCCTCGCCTCGGTCGCCTCGGGGAATCCGACCCTGACCCCGGTCGGGACACGATCGGGCAGCGACTCGAGAAAGCTCAACGGCCGGCTACACTCGGCCCGTAGTACTCCACGAGATGCTCGAGCACGATCGGCGGCACGAATGCGGAGACATCGCCCCCGAGACTCGCGACCTCCCGAACCAGGGACGAGCTGAGAAAGGTGTAGTTCGTGGCCGGCGCCATGAAAATCACCTCGATCTCGGGCCACAGGCTGCGGTTCATCAGGGCCATCTGGAACTCGTATTCGAAATCGCTGACGGCCCTCAGTCCACGGACGATCAGCCGGGCACCTCGAGCTCGGGCGAAGTCGACGAGCAGGCCGGAAAACTGTACGACTTCGACACTGGGCTCGTCGGCGTACACCTCCGAGATGATCTCGACGCGATCTTCAAGCTCGAACACGGGGTCCTTCGCCTGCGTGGTGCGCTCCGCCACGGCGATCAAGACTCCGTCCGCCAGCTTCAAAGCCCGGCGAATGATGTCATCGTGCCCCAGCGTCAGCGGATCGAAGGAACCGGGGTAAATCGCGATGCGCGGATTACCAGTCACCGATTTCGCCTCCCTTCGGAGCGGAATGAAACGAAAGCACCGTATCGCCGTACCGACGCTCCCAGATCGGACTCGGCTCGAGCTTGTCGTCCAGGCCATGCTCGACACACAACATTCCGGCGAACGGCCTGCGATGAAACTCGGTCACGAGCTTCGCCGCCACTCCCATTGCGTAGGGCGGGTCCGCCAGCGCCAGATCAAATCGCGGATCGTCACCGAGCCTGGACAGGAAGGTGAATACCTCGCCCCTGTGCAGCCTCGTCCGAACCGAGATATCCAGCAAGTCGATATTGTGACGCAATACCTCGAAACAGCGCCGATCTTGTTCCACGAAGTGAACTGTGGCTGCACCTCGCGACAATGCCTCAATGCCGAGCGCGCCGGAACCGGAAAACAGGTCGATTACTGTCGCTCCACGGATCCGATCGCCAAGAGCGCTGAACCAGGCCTCACGGACCCGCTCACCCGTGGGGCGCACCTGTCGCCCCGGTGGCACGCCAATCCGCCTGCCTCCGAATTCACCAGCCACGATGCGCAGACTCAATCGCCGGCCGTCCTGAAGTCGATCAGGCGTGCCTGCAGCCGTGTCCGGCCATTCCACAGGTTTTCCTCGAAGTGGAACAACACGTCGAATCGTTCTCCGGAGCTCACATCCGGGCGCCTCGACCCCAGTCCGAAACCGATTGCCTCGAGACTGGCCGCGCCGTCGCTCAACACACACTTGAGGTGCGTACTCTCCGGGCCCACGCCCCGGGCGTCACTGAGTTCTACTGCGCGCGCCAGCCAGACGGGAGCCGGATTACCGGCTCCGAACGGGCTTGCCCGTTTCAACCAGGCCAGCAGTGATCTGTCGGCTGCACCAATCGGCAACTCCGCATCGATATGGATCGCCTCCCGACCGGCCCCGGATTCGAACTCCTTCGATGCGATCTCCTGCAGGCCAGCGGCGAATTCCTCGATCCTTTCCCGCTTGATAGACAGTCCCGCAGCCATCTCGTGTCCACCGAAACGCTCCAGGTACCCGGACAGCTGTTCGAGTGCCGAGTGAAGGTCGAACCCACCAGTCGAGCGACCGGAACCTCGCCCGATTTCTCCGTCGAACGCCACGACCACCGCCGGTCGATGCGTCGCATCGACGATCCTGGACGCGACAATTCCGATGACGCCCGGGTGCCAGTCATCTCCCCACACCACGACGGCACTGTCCCTGCCCGGATCGAACTGCCGGGCGATCTGATCTTCGACTTCGGCATACACACGTTGATCGGCCTGCCGGCGCTCCGCGTTGCGCCGCTCGAGATAGCCGGCGAGTCTCTCCGCTTCCCGCGGATCCGACGTAACAAGGAGCTTCACCCCCGAGTCCGCTGAGCCCATGCGACCCACGGAATTGAGACGAGGACCGATCCGGAAGGAAACGTGATCGGTACCGACCGAGTCCCCATCCGGCGCGCCAACCCGGCTCAGCATGGCACGGATCCCGGGCTTGCGACTCACGGCAAGCGCCCGCAAGCCCGCCCGCACGAGAATCCGGTTCTCACCCTGAAGCGGCATCTGATCGGCCACGGTTCCCAGGGCGACCAGATCGAGGTGCTGATTGACCTCCCGGGAGGAGATGCCAGCCCGGTCGAACAGGGCCTGCGCCAACTTGAAGACCACACCCACGCCGGACAGCCCCGGGAACGGATACTCGCTGTCCTCGCGCATCGGATTCACCACCGCCACGGCCGATGGGAGCCTCGCGCCCGGACGGTGGTGATCGGTGACGATCACGTCGCGGCCCTGACGTCCCGCCCTGGCGACTGCTTCCAGAGCCGTAACCCCGCAGTCAGCTGTCACGATCAGCGAAGCCCCGATGCGCCCTGCCTTTTCCAGGCCGGACTCGGACAGATCGTAGCCGTCCTTCGTGCGGTGCGGTACGAAGGTCTCGACGATTCCGCCGAGTCTCTGCAGGGCATGCGTCAGCAGTGCCACGGCGGACATGCCGTCGGCGTCGTAGTCCCCATGCAGGAGAATCCTCTCTCCTGCGGTAACGGCGCTCTCGATGCGATGCACCGCGGCGTCCATGTCCGGCATGAGAAACGGATCGTGAAGGTCGTCGATACTGGGAGAGAGAAAAGCCCGAATTTCCGATTCGGATTCGAGGCCTCGATTCAGCAGGAGGCAGGCGAACTCCCGCGGAAGTAAGAGCTGCGTGGTCAGACGGGCCAGGCTGTCTTCCGGCACCGGCTTCGGGAGAACCCAACGCCGGTCGGGCGCGATTGCCCCGCTCATTCGCGTCTGCCGGGCCGGGCCGCGAGTTCTTGTATCAGCGGTCGGCGTGCAGAATGACTCCGCACGTTTCGCAGACGATCAGGGTCCGGCCGCCCTTAATTTCGGCCTGCCTCTGCAGCGGAATCGACGTGAAGCAATGACCGCACACCCCTTCGACTACCGGCGCGAGCGCCTCACTCGTCCGCCCCGCCCGGACTCGATCGTATACCGATCGTGCCGAACCATCGATTCTCAGAGCCCGATTCTCCCGCCGGTCAGTCTGCACGGCGATCGAATCAGCGAGTTCTGCGCTCAGTCGTCTGATCTCCGCCAGTCTTTCGTCCGCGGCCTGCTGCTCGAGTTCGAGCGCTTCGACGGCGGCCTGGTGCTCGGAACGGACTCTTTCCTGGACCTGCATGCCCTCGAGCATCGCCGTCTCGGCGGCATCCAGGTTCTGGCGAGCCGCATCCATTTCCGCCCGCGCCGCCATGGCAGCGCGTTCTTTCGCCACTTCCTGAGCTCGTTGCTGGAGGCGTTTCAGGGTGGCCCGGCCGGCCTGAACAGTTCGCTCGTACTGCCGCAGCGCGCGATCCGCCGCCTCGACTCGTACAGCCGCCTCCGACTCCCGCTGTCGCGCCGCTTCCAGCCCTTCCTCCAGGAGCTGAGACTCCTCTTCAATAGCACGTAACTCCGTACGACTACGAGCGATATCGCCGTCCATCTCCTGTAGTGACAGAAGTTCATCCAGTACCTGATATTCCATCCGGCTCTCCGTCCTCGAGTTCTGGGTTCTCGCCCTCCCGGCGGACGAGACTCACCTCGCCGTCGACGTCCCCGTCCTGGCGAGATTCCTCACGAAGCTCAGGGACACTCCCGCTTCCCTGAGCAGCTTGGCGATCTCAGCCTTCTCCACCAGCAGGCGTCGAGCCTGCTCCTCGTCCGCCAGACCCAGTTCACGATCGATCTGGCGCAATCGGTCCAGCTTTTCCCTGTTCAACAGGCGCCGCAGTGCCTCGTCATACACATCGCCCGGGTGCATGATCTCTGTCGAATCCTCCGCCAACCGCTCCAGCAATTCCGCTTCCGCGACTCCGAGCGACGCTGCGAGCGAAACCACATCCCTGTCCGTCCCTGCCGACAGGAGGGCTTCATAGATGGAGCGAAACCCCGGCTCCCGAAAGTGACTCGGTTCGAGACCGCGCTCGACTGAACGATCGGCGAGGGTCGGGTCCCGCAGGATGAGAAGCAGAAGACCGCGCTCGGCAGCTACATCTGCCTCCGATCCGAATGTCTGCAGCGGCTCGGGAGCTTGTCCCTCCGTCCCCGTTTCCGGTACCCCATGCTGGCGCCATGCCCGCGGACCGGATTCCCGCGCCAGTTCTCGCGCCACTTCACTCACCAGGGTGTCGCGTCGGACTCCAGTGCGTTCGGCCGCTCGCCCGAGATAAAGGTCACGGAGAGCCGGATCCTGAACCGACCGCAACGTGCTGAGCAGACCATCCACCGCGCGGCGGCGACCTTCGATGCTCTCGAGATAGCCCTGGCGCTCCAGGATCTGGAGCTTTCGCTCGAGGACATCCACCGCGTCCTCGAGCAACTCGGCCAGCGCTTCAGGCCCGTCCCGCTGGAGCAGCGAGTCGGGATCGTCGCCTGGCGGAAGAGTGACTACCATCGGGTGAGCCCCGGCGGCCAGTAACGTGTCGCCTGCCCTGAACGTGGCCTTGAGACCCGCCGCATCGCTGTCGTACAGCAGGAAAACCTTGCGCCCGTACCGTTTCAACAACTCGGCCTGGTCGTGCGTGAGAGAAGTACCGAGGGGAGCTACCGCTGTCTTGAAGCCGCCCCGGTGAAGCGCAAGGACATCCATGTATCCTTCGCACAGAAGCGAAGCGTCCTCGCGCCGGATTTCATGACGCGCCCAACCCAGCCCGTACAGGGTCCTGCCCTTGTGGAATATCGGGCTTTCCGGCGAGTTGATGTACTTTGGGATGCTGTCGGATTCTGACGCGAGAATGCGTCCCCCGAACGCGATGGGCCGGTCCCGCAAATCGCGTATCGGGAAGATGAGACGCCCCCGGAATCGATCATAGGGCTCCTCCGCGCGCTCGCTGGTCGCGAGCAGGCCCGTCTCGAGCAGGGGCTCGTCGTCAATTCCCCGTGCTGCGGCCGCATCTCGCAGCGCGCGCCACTGGTCAGGCGCCCACCCGAGACCGAAACGATCGAGATCTTCCTCAGCGAAGCCACGTTCCGCCAGGTAGCGACGTGCGGTCCTGCCTTCCGACTCGTCGTGCAACCGCTCCCGGAACCACTCCTCCGCGAAGGCCACGACCTCGCGCAGCGGTCCCCATGGATCTTCGCGAACCTCGCGGTCTTCCGGTACCTCGATGCCGGATCTGGCGGCTACCTGTCGCACGGCGGAGGGAAAGTCGAGTCCGAGGTGCTTCATGAAGAACCCGAAGACGTCGCCGCCTTCCCCACACACGAAGCACTTGAACAGACCACGCGCGGGATCTACCGAAAAATTCGGGCCCTCGCCTCCATGAAGGGGACAGGGCCCGCGCCACGTGCGTCCGGAACGCTTGAGCCGCGTATATTCGCCGAGGAGCTCGACGATCTCCGCACGTTCGCGGATTTCCTCGACCAGAGCGTCCTTTACCATCTACAGCCTTGCTTCAGTCTCCACCTCCCAGAAACTCGACTACGGTAACCCCGGATCCCCCCTCCTCGAAACCTCCGGCCCTCAGACCGGCGACTCGACGATCCGACCGTAGCAGACGGTCGACCTCGTTCCGCAACGCAAACGTGCCCTTGCCGTGAATGATCCGAAGGGTCGGAAGATCGCCGATGAAAGCAGCATCAACGGCCGCGATCAGCACGGGCTCGATCTCATCCACGCGCAGGCCCCTCAGATCGACCTCCGGGCGGGCAACGATCTCGGGAAGCCTCGGACCCGATCTGCGGTCCTCGCGCTCGTGCCGACCGCGGACAGCGTCTGGCGCATCCTGGCGGGACACCGGTTCGACATCGGCCACCGGGACT
>JBDGUY010000043.1:0-12552 GCA_039585935.1 Gemmatimonadota bacterium | reverse complement strand
CGAGCCGGCTCGATCGGAGACGAACTGGGGATCGGCCCGGGCACGCTGTTGTTGCAGATCATCGGCCGGGAACTGCGGGACGCATTGGATGTGAGATTCTACGAATCGGACGAGGCGATCGAACTCCTGACCCGGGGACCGGGCGGTGAAGACGTCCTGTTCGACATCCTCAAGGAGCCGGATGAGTCGCTCGGACTCGTCCCGGAGCCGGATAAGGTCCGTCGATGCACGAACGCCTGCCCGTTCTGCTTCGTGAAGGGGAATCCGAAGATCGAGAAGCTGCGTGCAGGTCTCTACATAAAGGATGATGACTATCGGTTGTCGTTCATGTTCGGACACTACGTCACCCTGACGAACCTGCGTGACGAAGATTGGGCCCGGATCTTCGAGCAGCGACTGTCGCCGTTGTACGTGTCCGTTCATGCCACCGACCCGGACGCGCGCCTGGCAATGCTGAAGAACCCCCGCTCAGCTGAGATCGGTCATCACCTGGACCGACTCGCGGCGGGCGGAATCCGAGTCCATGCCCAGGTCGTCCTGTGCCCGGGACTGAATGACGGAACGATCCTGCAGCGAACCATCGACGACCTGTACGAGCGAGGAAACGCGATCCTTTCCCTCTCCATCGTGCCCGTTGGTCTGACGAGCTACAATCAGGATCGCGGAGTGCGACCGCTCACTGTCGAGGAGTGCCGACAGACGATCGAGATGGTCGAGCGCGCCAGGGCGCGGGCGACGGCCGAGCGTGAGACCTCCTGGGCATTCGCCGCGGATGAACTGTTCCTCCTCGCCGGCCGCGACGTTCCGGGCTTCGAGTATTTCGATGACCTGGAGCTCGTGGCCAATGGCGTAGGAGCCGTCTCGGATTTGCGAGATCGGATCGAATCTGATCTCGACACCCTTCCGGACCTGGCTGGTCGGCGGATCGTGCTCGTCACAGGCACGTCGATGGCGCCGCACCTGCGCAACCTCGGCGAACGAATCGCCGCCAGGACGGGAGCAACGGTCGAGACCGTGCGGGCCGAGAATCGACTGTTCGGGCCCTTGGTCACCACCGCCGGCCTTCTCGGCGGCGCCGACCACCTTGAAGCGCTCGGTCCATATGCCGACTTTGACCTGGGGTTGATTTCGAGAACGGCGATCAACGATGACGACCTGTTTCTGGACGACTGGAGCCTGGTGGAATTGCGGGCCGCGCTGCCGGATCTTGAGATATGGCCGTCGGAACACGTGACGGACGTGTTGTGCGACATGTAACTCTGCCGACGGTAGCGATCGTCGGCCGGCCGAATGTGGGGAAATCCACGCTGTTCAACCGCATCCTGGGTGGGCGCCTGGCGATCGTCGGCGAACAGGAGGGCGTGACCAGGGATCGTCAGTTCGCAGAGGCGGACTGGAACGGCCGTCCATTCCTCCTTGCCGACACGGGGGGTATCCTGGACGTGGCCGAGCGGCCGCTCGATCGCCAGGTCCGGGAACAGGTCCTGGCAGCGATCGACCACGCCGACGTCGTGCTGTTCGTCGTAGATGGTCGAGCGGGACCCCACCCGGTGGACCTCCATGTGGCGGAAATCCTTCGCCGCTCGGACCGACCGGTGGTTCTGGCCGTGAACAAGCTGGATGAGCTGGCGACCGCACTGGAGCACCACGAGTTTCACTCCCTCGGCATCGGCTCGCCGGTGCCGGTTTCGGCCCAGAGCGGCAAGGGAAGTGGCGACCTGCTGGATCGGATCGTGAAGGCCCTTCCAGATTTCGAGACTCCCGAAGAGGACGATGTGTCGCTCCGGTTGGCCGTGATCGGCAAGCCCAACGTCGGCAAATCCAGCTTCGTCAACTCGCTGCTCGGCGAGAATCGCGTTCTCGTTCACGATGAGGCGGGGACCACCCGCGATGCCATCGACACGTGGCTCGAGCTCGATGGTGACCAGATCTGCCTGATCGACACGGCGGGGCTCCGGCGACGATCGAGGGTCGTTGACGAACTGGAGTTCTACAGTCGTCTTCGAGCGGCCGCCGCCATTCAGCGAGCCGACGTGTGCATCCTGGTGGGAGACGCCCGCGCCGGTCTCACGAATCAGGACTTCCGCATCGGCGAGGAGGCCTGGGAAGCCGGGTGCGGCCTTGTCCTCGTGGTCAACAAGTGGGACCTGATCGAAGACCGGGGTCCAGACATCCTTGCGGCATTCGAGAAGGAGCTGCGAGAGCGCGCACCTTTTCTTCGATTCGTTCCGATCATCACGGTGTCGGCCCTGTCCGGCAAGAGGGTGCGAAAGGTCGTGGACCTGGCAAGACAGGTGCAGGCAGAGCGGATGAAGAGAATTCCTACAGCTGAAGTGAATCGACTCCTGTCCGCGCTCATGGCCCGCAAGCAGCCTCCGCAGGGCCCCAGGGGGGACGTGAAGATCTTCTATGCCAGCCAGGTCTCGATCGAGCCGCCTGAATTCGTGCTATGGGTGAATCGCCCGAAAGATTTGAAGGAGAGCTACCTGCGGTTCCTGTCTAACGGTTTCCGCCGCGAATGGGGTTTCGAGGGCGCGCCGCTCCGACTCAGGCCGAGACAGCGTCGCGAGGAGCGAGCAGGGTGAATTTCCAGCCTGCTCCGGGTCGCCGGTGCCCCGCGTGATCGTTCCCTGGCTGATCCTGGCCTATCTGGCGGGTTCGTTCCCGACGGCCTGGCTCGTGGGCCGGGCGATGGGGCTGGACCTGCGTCAGGAAGGAAGCGGAAACCTCGGGGGGACCAATGCATTTCGCGTTATGGGAGCGAGGGGTGGAATCCCGGTCGTAGCGGTAGACGTGACCAAAGGCTACGTGCCCGCCGCCATGTTTCCGTTGTGGGATGGATCGGCGCTTCCCGAACTCGCCCTGGCGTATGGCCTCCTGGCGATCATCGGACACGTGTGGCCCGTGTGGCTCCGCTTCCAGGGCGGAAAGGGCGTCGCCACGGGAGGGGGCGTTCTCCTTGCCCTCGCTCCACTCGCCGCTCTCGTGGCCCTGATGATCTGGATCGGAGTCGTACTGCTGACCCGCACGGTCTCCATCGCTTCTCTCGTCGCGGCGACGTCGGTCCCGTTCGTGGCCTCACTCACGGGAGCTCCGGTGTCCACCGTATTGTTCTGCGCCGGAATCGCGGGCTTCGTATGGTGGACGCACCGTTCGAATCTCGGCAGAATCGCCCGAGGAGAGGAGTTGCGCTTCGGGAATACCAGAAAGCCGCCCGGCAAGGAAGGCGAAGGATGAGCAATCGCAGAATCGGCGTAATCGGGGCGGGAAGCTGGGGTACTGCGCTCGCGGACTGCCTGGCCCGCAATGGTCACCCGGTGCGCCTCTGGTCACATGAAACGGAAGTGGCCTCCGGTATCGCATCCGACGGTCGGAACGAAGCGTACCTATCCGGAGTCGATCTGGATCCGAAGCTGAGTGCGTCGTGTGAGCTGGGGAAAGTACTGGACGGCGTCGAGATTATCGTCTCCGTCAGCCCATCGGAGTTCGTCCGGCCCGTGATGGAGAGAGCCCGGGAGCATATTTCCGGTAGCCCGATTCTCGTCAGCGCGTCGAAGGGCCTGGAGGTCGGTTCGGACCTCCGGATGAGCGAGGTACTGCTGGAGGTACTCGGAGCGGATCTTGCCGAGGGATGTGTCGTGCTATCCGGCCCGAGCTTCGCCGCCGAGCTCGCCCGGCGGCTTCCGACTGCCGTTACCCTCGCTTCCCGCAGCGAGGAAAATGCCGTAACCGTTCAGGGCCTGTTTCAGAACGATCATTTTCGGCTCTACACGCAAAGTGATGTGATCGGTACCGAGCTCGGTGGCAGTCTGAAGAACGTGATCGCCCTGGCAGCCGGGATCAGTGATGGACTGGGCCTGGGTGACAACGCGAGGGCCGCGCTCCTCACCCGGAGTCTCGCGGAGATCAGCCGCCTTACGAAAAAGTTGGGGGGCGAGCCGGTGACTCTCTCCGGCCTGGCAGGAGTTGGCGACCTGATCCTCACCTGTACCGGAGACCTGAGCCGTAATCGCACGGTCGGACTGCAGATCGGCCGTGGCGAGAGTCTGGCGGAGGTACTGTCGGGGATGAGATCCGTGGCTGAGGGAGTCCGGACCACGAGGGCGGCAGTCGACCTCGCAGAGAGTCATGGGGTGGAAATGCCCATCGCTGTAGCCGTATACTCCATATTGTACGAGGATGTCGAGCCCAGGCAGGCTCTTGCCCGCCTCATGGCACGTGAGCCGAAGCCCGAACGCTGGAGTTGAAAAGAGTGGATCAGCGAATCGCGCCGAAGGAATACTACTCGATCGGCGAGGTCTGCTCCCTGACAGGCCTTAAGCCACATGTGCTCAGGTACTGGGAGACGCAATTCCCGGCCTTGCGCCCGACCAAGAATCGGGCGGGCAACCGGGTTTACCGACGTAAGGAGATCAAGCTCGTTCATCTTCTCCAGCACCTCCTGTACAACGAGAAGTACACGATCGAGGGCGCTCGTCATAAACTCGACCAGCTTCGGAAAGAAGGAAAGTTGACACGTGCGGCCCGAGTCGCGTGGGAGGCCGAGACCATCCGTCAGCTCAGGCGCGAGGCGGACGCTCTCATGGAGTTGCTCGAAACGTGACCCCCGGCGCGGAGCCGCGGGCCCGGCGGCCGCGCATTCTCTGCACAAACGATGATGGAGTTCACGCTCCCGGCCTCGGCCTCCTTGTCGAAGTCGCAGCGCAGCTCGGCGATGTCACGATCGTGGCGCCGGATCGTCAGCAGAGTGCGACCAGTCACTCGCTGACCGTCCATCGACCATTGCGTGTGACCCGGAGAGATGCGTCGAGTTATGTGATTGACGGGACCCCCACAGACTGCGTCCTCATCGCAGTCAACAGTCTGATGCCGAGTCCGCCGGATTTCGTGTTCTCGGGCATCAACCACGGACCCAACATGGGTGAGGACGTTCTGTACTCGGGGACGGTCGCGGCCGCGATGGAGGGAACGATTCTCGGCATCCCGTCCATCGCCGTTTCTTTCGCGAGCCGGGCCGAGGACCGTCTGGCGGGATTCGTACCGGCGCTGGCGAGACTCCTGGGGAGCCTGGTCAGCCGCCCGAGGTTCCCCGACGAGACTTTCTTCAATATCAACTTGCCCGACATCCCGGTCGACGAACTCAAGGGCGTCCGCATTACCACCCTGGGCAGACGCGTATATTCGGACTCGCTCACCCGCCGGGAGGATCCGTCCGGACGCGAGTACTTCTGGATCGGCGGAGGCGTCTCCAGCTGGACCGGCCGAGAGGATTCGGACTTTCGCGCCGTACGTGCCGGATACGCTTCACTGACCCCGCTGCATCTCGATCTCACGAACTATTCCCTGATCAACGAGGTGAAGACTTGGCCTCTGTCGGTCTGAACACAGCGTACCGACGGTCGAGACATCGACTGATCGAACGGCTGGGGGCAGCCGGCATCGAGGACCTGACAGTGCTGCACGCATTCGACAGTGTCCCCAGGCACCTGTTCGTCCCCGAAGCCGTACAGCACAGGGCCTACGAGGACGTGGCGCTTCCGCTCGGACACGGCCAGACGATCTCCCGCCCCGGTGTCCACGCCCTGCATCTGCAGCTCGCCCGACTCACGGGCGACGAGCAGGTGCTGGAGATCGGTACCGGTTCCGGGTTCCAGACCGCCCTGCTGGCCCGGCTCGTGCAACAGGTGTTCTCGATCGAAGTCGTGCCGGAACTCGCGACCCTTGTCCGCGACAGACTCCAGGCGCTCGAGATCGACAATGTCGAGTTGCAGGTTGGTGACGGAAGCACGGGATGGGAGGAGCGCGCGCCGTTCGACGCGATCTTCGTCGGCGCGGCAGCCCCGGCAGTCCCCGAGCCGCTCCGAAACCAGCTGGCGGATGGCGGACGGCTGCTGATTCCGACCGGCGATGAGACCGGACAGCGGCTGCTGCTGATCGAGAGATGTGGCGCGGAATGGCATGAACAGACAGTAGAGAGAGCGCGCTTCGTGCCGCTCGTTGGCGAGGAGGGCTGGTGAACGATCCGGGGCAGGGGAGTGCGGTCTCCGATCAGGATTCCGCGACGGAACAGTCAGTGCCTGAACTGCAGGACATAGAGACCGTCGAATCGGCCGGGAACTCCGGCGGAGGCCCGCTACATCGGCTGTATCATTGGGTACTCGGCTGGGCCGATCGACCGGGCGGAACCTGGGCGCTGTTCGGGATCGCGTTTGCCGAGTCATCGTTCTTCCCGATCCCGCCTGACGTGTTGCTGATTCCCCTGGCGCTCGGCAATGTGCGACGCGCTCTGTGGTTCGCCCTCGTGTGTACGGCCGGTTCCGTGGCAGGTGCTGTGCTGGGCTACGTCATCGGCAGTTCGCTATTCGCATCGATCGGCCAGCCGATTATCGAGTTGTACCACGGAATGGACCATTACAACGAGCTCGGACAGCTGTTTGAGGACAACCTCCTCGTCACGCTTGGCACCGCCGGCTTCACTCCAATCCCCTTCAAGGTGTTCACGATTGCCGCCGGAGCATTTGGTGTCTCCTTTCCGGCATTCGTCGCGATCTCCGCTCTTAGCCGGGGAGCGCGGTTCTTCCTCGTGGCGGGGCTGATTCGGCTGTTTGGCGAGTCCATCCGCGTGTTCATCGAGAAGTACTTCAACCTGCTGACGATCGCTTTTGTCGTACTTCTGGTCCTCGGATTCGTCGCGGTTTCCGTCCTGCTCTGACTCGTCAGGGGCAGGGCGGGGCTGAGAGACCGGAAGTTGTGGCGATCGGGAACGGCTCTGCGTTGACGCATCGCCGTTCCCGACCGTAGGTTTGAGAGTTTCTGTCGGGATGGGCGCCTGGCCAAGGCCAGTACTCAGCATGACATCTCGTTGCAATTAATACACTTAAGAGAAACGGTTCATCCGGTATGGCAAAGTCGATCGCCACGAAAGCCAAGAAGGAGCAGGTCAACACGGAAGACCGTGTCATGGAGGGCGTTGTTACGGCAGCCGCATGGGCCGAACGAAATCGTCGGCTCGTGACCCTCGGGACTGTAGCCCTTGTCGCCGTCGTGATGGCCGGCTGGGCATATGTCGACTATCGCGGAAAGATGTCGGAGCGAGCTGCCGTTCGCCTGGACGAAATCCGAATGACGTCGTCTGCCGGTGCGCCTTCGCCGCAGGTTCAGGCCGAATTGTCGGAGTTCATCGGCCAGTTCGGAGGAACGCCGTTCGCCGGAGAAGCCCGCCTGTACCTTGCCCAGCTTCAGCTCCGGGAGAACAACCTGGAGGGTGCGATCCGAACGCTCGAGCCCGCCGCCGACCTGAGTACGGGAACGCCAGTGGCATTCAGGGCTGCGAGTTCGATCGCGGCCGCCGAAGAGATGGCTGGCAGGCCTGACGAAGCCATTCAATGGCACGAGAGAATCGCTTCGTCGGCGCAGTTTGATTTCCAGCGCTTCGATGCGATCGGCGAGCAGGCGAGGATTCACGCCCAGGAGGGCCGGCTCGATCGATCGGCGGACCTGTACCGGCAGTTGCTGGAATCCGACGAACCCGCGGGCCAGGACCAGGCATCGCTATGGGCGATCCGCCTTGGTGAGGTCGAGGGACTCCGTGCCTCCGGTGGCACGTACTCTACGGTTCCAGCCGCTACTTATACGGACGCAGCGGCAATTCCGACCCCGGAGGGCGATTCAGGCGGCGATTGAGCCCATTGCGGGGCTTCGGGGCGGAAGATGGCAAAACTCCGCCCCGAAGCACTTACGGCGCATAACAGATCTTATGTTAAGTTGCGAAATTCTCTCCACGACACGGCCGCTTTCGGAACCTGCCCTTCAATATCAGGAATCTGCCAGGGCGGTCAGAGTCTGCCGAACAGCGACTTCAGTCTGAGCGCCCACACCCGCCACACCGCCTCACGCATGATCGCACCCGACATCTTGCTCTGACCTTCCGCCCGGTCCGTAAACACGATCGAAACCTCGCCGAGCCTGAATCCCTTCTTCCACGCCCGGTAGTCCATCTCGATCTGAAACGTGTACCCGGTACTCCCCACGCTGTCGAAGTCGATCGCCTCGAGCACCTCCCGCCGAAAACACTTGAACCCACTCGTCGCGTCCTTGAGCGGCAGTCCCGTCACGAAGTGCGCGTACTTGTTGGCTGACCACGACAGGAGCAGTCGGCTCATCGGCCAGTTGATCACGTTGACTCCCCGCACGTACCGCGAGCCGATCGCCAGGTCCACGTCGGTGGATGCAGCCTTGATGAGTTCGGGCAGATACACCGGGTCGTGGGAGAAATCGGCGTCCATCTCGAGTAGCCAGTCGTAGCCCCGCTCGAGGCCCCACGCGAAGCCCGTGAGATAGGCGGACCCAAGCCCCTGCTTGCCCTGTCTGTGCAATACGGACACCCTCGGGGCCTGCGCGGCAATTCGATCGGCGATCTCGCCTGTACCGTCCGGTGACGCGTCGTCGACAACGAGAATGTCGATCCTCTCGTCCGCGCCGAGGATGAGAGGGACGATACCCTCGAGATTGCGCGCCTCGTTGTACGTGGGCAGCACCACGAGCGCGCGACCGGTTCCGAGGGACTCGATCCCCTTCGAGTTTCCCGTTGCTTCAGAATCGTTCAAGCCCCACCTCGATCTGCAGTTCCGTTTCGCTCTTCCGGGACGACGCTGTCGCCCGTTTCTCCACGTGCTGTGCTCCAGCCCCAGACGATCGCTACTCCCAGCAACTCGGTCGCCGTGGCCCAGAACCTGGCGAGAATCGCCACGGCGGCCCCTACCGACAGGGGAATTCCGGCTGTAGCCGCGAGCAGGGCCGCCATCGCTCCCTCACGAATGACCAGGCCTCCTGGCGCGAACAATACGAGGTATCCGGCCACGTAAGCCGCCGAATATACCCCGGCCATCGTCACCGGGCCCGGGGAGAGCGAGCCCCCTGCTCCCCGCCACACGAACCACAGCCCCAGCCCGTTGACCAGCCATGCGGCTACGAGGCCGCAAGCAGCCACCCACAGCGTGCCCCTTCCTGGAGGCGATTCCGGGGCGGATTCACCGAATCGTCGTGCCAGAGCAGCCGAAATGCGACTCGCGATGGAAGGCTGCACGAACACCACGAGCAAGACTCCAAGAAGGACGACCGTTGGAAGCAGAGCTCCGTCGGCCAGGAACACGCCACCGAGCGTTGCCGCCGCCACGGCTGCCCCGCTTCCGAGCACGAGAGCCTGGAACAGGCCGGCAGCCGTGAGCGCCGCCGCACCGGAGCCGCGACTCTCGCGCATATACATGGCAAGTCCCGACAGCTGCCAGATCTTACCGGGAATATAGCGCCCGAGATTCGTGGTCATCCACACCCGAATCCCCTCCCCTGCCCCTACACTTCCGCCAAGTGACCGGAACAGAAGCACCCACACCCAACCCATGAGAAACAGGTTCGCGGTTCCCACGACGAGTGCGGCCGTGAGCCACTCGGGGCGCAGGGTCCAGCCGAACTGCTCCAGGTCCGCCCTGAGCCCCGGCAGCTCCCCACCCTGTCGCACGAGCAGAACGCCGACGAAGCCGAACGACACGACCACAAACGCCCACCCGAATGCCCGAAACCTGCGAGACCCGGCAGAGGAACCGGTCACTCCAGATTCCTCACGTTTCCGAGTCCGACTCGGGCGCCCTTCGCAACATGCCGGCGATCAGCACTGCAATCGCGGCCAAGAAACCGAGAGCGGACAGTCCGAATCCCAGGCGAAACTCGGCTGGCGAGTACTCGAAGCGCAACTCGTGCCGGCCGGCGGGGACCTGAACCGCGCGGAATGCTACGTTGGCGCGGAGAACTTCGACCTGCTCGCCGTCGATGAACGCCTCCCACGACGGGTGCCAGATCTCGCTTACGAACAGCAGCCCGGCTTCCGACGCCTCGACGTCGAGCACGACCTCGTCGGGCTCGTATCGAACGACGCTGGCCGTACCCGAACCCGCGAGCGGTGCGACCTCTGCCTCGACGATCGCCAGGGCGGCCGGATCGGTCATTTCCAGCACTCTGGCCAGCGCCTCGGCTGTGTCCTGGGTCGCCTCCACCGCTGCCGGGAACCAGGCGTGCGGGAGATCCGCGACCACCTCGTATACTACGCCCCGCGCCCCCTGTCCCACCGGTGAGAGAACGGGCGTCTCCACCGGCGCGTCGGTCGTGAGGAACCGAAGATCGAGCAACGGCC
This sequence comes from Gemmatimonadota bacterium, assembly GCA_039585935.1. Classification (GTDB taxonomy): domain Bacteria; phylum Gemmatimonadota; class Gemmatimonadetes; order Palauibacterales; family Palauibacteraceae; genus Carthagonibacter. Next base: position 2,366 of record JBDGUY010000043.1, on the reverse strand, counting down.
ACATGATCGGTGCCCCGAAATTCCGGTACGACAGCCCGCCACTGAGCCGCTCGAACCACTCGAGTCGGAAGTTCTGGCTACCGGTGACCGATGGGACTCGATATCCCATCAGCTCATTCGGCCCGAACCCGATGCGACCCGGGACCGGAAAGACCCGTTCCCCAGGCAGCAGACCTGTGCGCAGCTGCCGGATGGACTCGTCGTCCGGAAACGCCTCGGCTGGAGTCGTGGTCTCGAGGTACCGTGCATCTACACGCCACAGATCGCCGACCAGTACCGCGAGTACCACGAGTCCAACGGCGCCCCTCGACCAGTGGCGCTTCGTGATTCCCCACATTCCGCCTCCGACCGCGGCACAGCCAACCACCACGGCTGCACCGTTGCCCCTCAGGGCGGCGAGCGCCTCCGGTCCCGGAAATCGGTCCCAGCCCGCCGGAAACAGCGCCGTGTGGGCCCAGCGAGCCAGTCCAGCCGGACTCGCCAGCGCGGCCAGACCAAGTAGCAGAAGCGGAGTCACCAGGACCGTGACGACCGTCCAGCTCGGGGGACTCGCCGACTCCTGGTCCGCGTCGAGTACACGTTGCCAACCGATTCCGGCCAACAGGGCCACGAACAGGGCTCCGGGGCCGAGCATCATGGACGGGGCCCGAAACCGCGACACGAACGGAATCACCGCGTACATCAGCCGGTGAAACGGAGTCGCCGCACCCAGTGCGAACAGCAGGCACAGCAGAGCGATCACACCGAGATTCCGTACCCGCAGATCGCTGCGAACCGCCGTGAGGCCCAGGAGCGCGAGAACCACTGTCACGGCCCCCAGATACTCAGTGTGCAGCTTGAACGGGTTCGTCCCCCAGTAGGTGCCGAGCGAGCCGATCAGGTCCGTCAGGAACAGCGATGTGACTTCCTGCGGCGGTAGCGCCCACGAAGCGGCGAACGGGTAGCCTGACTCACCCGTCCCACCCCGGACGGCGATCTCGAGAATGCGCCAGGTGGGAACCAACTGAGCGGCACCGATCAATGCGGCGATCACGAAGCCGAGCGAGAGCCAGCCGAGAAGTCGCCCTGCCCCGGGAGCTCCGACACGCTCTCCTCGCCATACTTCGAAGATGCGAAGCAGGGCGTAGAACGACAGACACAGGGACGAGTAGTACATCAACTGCACATGTGGCGTGAAGACCTGCATGGCCACGACCATGCCCATGCCCACGAACCAGCCCGGACGACCGGTCTGCAGTCCGCGCTCCAGGCACGCGAACGCCAGCGGAACAAGGACCATCACGAACATCCGACCGTCATGCCCGCCATACAGAGTAGAGACGACCATGCCCGTGAACATGAACGCCAGGCCGACGACGGCGCTGGCCCAGGGTCCGAGACGCAGTGAACGCCCTGCCGCATAGGCGAAGATTCCGCCCAGGGCCGTGTGCAGGACGAATGTCCAGCCGATCGCCCGGTGTAGCGGCATCAGGAGATACAGGAGGCTCGTGGGATAGAACACGGGTCCCGGCAGCACGGCCAGGTACGGGAGTCCGCCGTAGACGAAGGGATTCCACAATGGGAAACCACGCCCGCTCTTGATTTCTTCGACCCCGAACTTCCGCAGCTGATACGCCTGATCGAGCATGTCCGTGCCGAACAGCATCGTCTCCGGGCCGAACACGAAGTCCCGGTAGAACAGGACGGAGAGCAGCACACAGACGCCCGAAAACAGCACCCATGGAGGTGGGCGGAACCTTTCGTCAGTCACTCCGCGCTCCTTCCGGCGTCACCGCTTGCCTCACCGAGGCGCCTGTCGGGTGCCGGCTTCTCGAGCAGGAAGAACCACTGCGGCGAAGCCAGGCGAAGCAGACGCGACCGGAACCGGGCAGGCAGCGATCCCAGCCGTTTCCAGAAGTCGGTCCACGGTTGCCCCCAGGTACGCTCCAGCAGCTCATCTATGGCCTGCTCCGTAATGTCGTGTACGGCGAAACCGGCCTGGCTCATCATGCGATGCAGCGGACCGTAGGTCATGAACCGGATTCCCGCGTAGGCGTGCCCTCTACCGGAAAGTCGAAGGTACGCGGAGGCCGCCGGAATCGGTAACCAGCTGAGAAACGGCAGCCGGTAGTGCGGTTCTATCACCGCCAGCTTGCTTCCTGCAGTCACATACGCATTCCCTCCGGGGGCCAGAACTCGGAATGCCTCTCGAAACAACGCTGGCGGGTCGGCGACGTGCTCGTACAGGTGATTCATCAACACGAAATCAAGTGAGTCGTCAGATACGGGCAGTCGCTCGACATCCGCGGCGACCATTCGGTCCCGTATCTCGACGAATGATGTGTCGATCTCAAAGCCGTAAAGCGGCTTACGCATCTTTTCTTCAA
>JBDGUY010000042.1:0-12558 GCA_039585935.1 Gemmatimonadota bacterium | reverse complement strand
GCCGCCCTGGATGTCGTCGACCAGGCCACGACGCTTCCCCCGAAGCTGGTGACTCCGGGCGATGTAGTCTGGACTGCCGCGCAGGAGCTCGATGCGCACGGCCACCCCGACGCGGGAGCGGCGGCCCGGCAGAAGGGACTTGCCTGGATCGCCCACAGACCGGAGCCGACACGCGCGGATCTATTGCTCGCAGTGCGCCTGCTGCACGAGTCTGGCGAGTACCAGCAGGCCGCGGATCGCTTGCAGGCGCTGGCACCGGCCGAAGACCTCGAATCGCTCGGCCTCGCCGGCCTGCTCGCGGCTGCGGCGGGCGATGCAGAAGCGGCCGCCGGCGTGATCGAACAACTCGAAGGGCTCCAGAACCCCTACCTCAGCGGGCGCCACCTGCTCCACGTGGCAGGAATCCACGCCGCGCTGGGCGATCGGACGGAAGCGATCGACACGTTACGGCGGGCACTGGCAGCGGGTCTGCCGTTCGGAGTCGAACTGCATGCCCTGCCGATCTTGAGGCCGCTGGCCTCCTGCCCGGCGTTCGAGAGTCTCCTCCGCCCACGAGGAATTGGCGGAGGGATACAGGACACGCACGCGGCACCGGGTCGTTCGTCCGCGGTACTGTCCGTAGTCAGGTAAACGGAGACCTGACGTTCAGTTCTTCGGCTGAAGCACGATGTCGAGGTTGATTCCGCTGCCGCTGAACGCCACCAGGCGTTCCACGGTCATGTAGCCCGGCAGCTGAACCCGGATCGTGCCCTCGCGATAGTGCTTGGTGGCGCTGCCGCCGGCTCCCTTGATGTTGATCGAGCCCTGCGACTCGGACAGTTCGAATTCGTACTTCACGGGAGCGTTCCCGAGCGTAATGAAATCGTCCTCGAACTTCCCGGCAGCGAGATCCCCTGACCCGTACGTCGGCACCGAGACATCGATCTCCAGGTCTCCCCGGCGCTGCAGCAACACTTCGGCGCCGGGCGGACTCGACGTCACGGACAGTTTCTGCTTGCTCGATCCACACGCTGACAGACCGGCGACCGTCAACGCCAGGAGGCTGGCAGCGGCAGCCGGATGGATGTGTTTCGCGTGGTATCTCATCGGATCGAATCTCCCGTGGAATCCAGGTCGCGAAGTCCCTCACCAGAATACTGGCGCGCGTGTGTCTCCACCACGTTTCGGACACCCTGACCCGTGACAGGGTGTCCCGCCGCGGGCCGATGCGACGAAGCGGCCCGGACGAGCGATCACCAGCGCCCGGGAGCGAACGGTGGCCGTCGCAGTCGCAACCGTCCGTCGAAATGGGAGTTGCGGCGGCCCCTGAAATCCCGCGACGTGAACGCGGGAAATATCGACTCTTCCGCATGTTTCTTGCAGGTAAATCCCCTTCACAGAAGCGGGCAGAACAGCGGAATTCGACCCCCCGAAGACGCAGGCCCGTCACAGTCCGCCGACAATTTGCCGCCGGCGGCGTCCGGATTCACGATGCGTTACCGCGAGGGGGGCGTGGACCGGGTGCCGCTGGCGGTGTTGTTTCCAGGCGGGAGGGGGAGATCCGAATGACCTCGCAGACAGCCGTCCGATCGCTCAAATCCACGTTCATTCTTCCAATCGTCGCACTCCTGGCCGTAGCTGCATGTTCCGATGACAGGCCGCCGGAGCCGGCGGAGGTCGCGGCCCACATGTCGGAGCACTTCACACGTGCGTCCGATCTGCAGCGGGCAGTCGTCAACGGTGACATGGAAGCCGTCGCGGGAGCGGCAAACTGGCTGGCGGAGCACTCCAAGATGTCCGGCGCGCCCGCGTCCTGGGATCCGTACCTTGCCGAGATGCGGAACGCGGCCGAAGTCGCGGCAGAGTCGCCCGACCTGTACACGGCCGCCAAGGCCACGGCACACGTCGGCGCGGCATGCGGGGACTGCCACAAGGGGCACGGCGCGACCGTCAAGTTCTCGATCGATGAAGCGCTGGCAGAAGGCGGTGACGCCGTAGCCCACATGAGGCGTCACGTCTGGGCATCGGCCAGGCTGTGGGAGGGACTCGTGGTTCCGTCGGCCGAGGTCTGGCAGACGGGCGCCAAGGCGTTCGACGAGGTACCACTGGTGCCCGAAGAGGTCACCGATGACGACGCGCTGATGACCGAGGCGAAGCTGACGGCGGACAGGGTACACGAGCTCGGAGCCGGGGCACGCCAGGCGCTCGATCCGGACATGCGCGCCGCGACATACGGGGAATTGCTGGCGACGTGCTCGCGCTGCCACGTGGCGACGGGGGTCGGCCAGATCTGACCCGACTGTCAGGTGCCGTGCTTCACTTTCACCTGTAGCCTCTCCCAGCGGTCGTCCACGTCCTTCTGGATCGACACCAGTTGCTGGTCGGTCAGGTGCTTGAACCGGGCCTGACGCCGTATGTACGGGCCGACGGGGTCGCCGGCATGGTCCACCGTGAGGCGCCAGTCTCTGCCGTTCTCGATCTCGAACAACGGGAAGACCCGGGTCTGCACCGCTTGCCGCGCCAGATCGATCGTCTCGTCGTTCTGCGTCTTCCAGCCCGGCGGGCAGGGCGCGAGGATGTGAATGAACCGGGTACCACGGATCGTACGGGCCTTCTCGACCTTTTCCACCAGGTCCACCGGATAGGCCACGGAGGCGGTCGCGATGTACGGGATTCCGTGCGCCGCGAGAATCGAGACCATGTCCTTCTTCGGCGAAGCCTCCGGTTCTTCCGTCGGTGTGGTAGTGGTCCAGGCGCCCCAGGGGGTGGCCGAGGAACGCTGGATCCCGGTGTTCATGTACGCTTCGTTGTCATAACAGAAGTAGATGATGTCTTCGTTCCGCTCGGCCGCGCCGGACAGGGCCTGCAGGCCGATGTCGAACGTCCCGCCGTCTCCGGCCCACGCGATCACCGTCGTCTCGGTATCGCCCCGGGCCACGAGTCCCGCCTTGATCCCCGACGCCGTGGCGCCACCGGTCTCGAACGCGGTGTGAAACAGCGGTACGCGCAGCGAGGACTGCGGCCACGGACCCGCGATGATGCTCCAGCAGCAGGCGGGCAGCGTCACCACGGTCTGCGGACCGAGCGCCTTGAGCACCAGGTTCATGGCGATCGGCGCGGCACACCCGGGACACGCCAGGTGTCCGGACGCCAGCAGGTCGTCCTTCGGCATCAGGTCCTTGATGATCGTCTGGCTCATAGTTCCACTCCCACCCACAGGTCCTGGCGCTCGGACTGCTTCGCCGACCACGTCCGGTCCACGATCGAATCGATGACTGCCGGCGTCACGTCACGCCCGCCGAGTCCGAGGACGTAGCCGAACAGCAGCGGCCGATCCTCCAGCGGCACGTCGTACAGTGCCGAGCGGATCTCTTCGGCGAAGATCCCGCCGTGTCCCGGCGAGATGTTCCGGTCGAGCACGGCCACCCTGTCGACACCAGCGAGCGCTTCCCGCAGGGCCCCGGTGGGGAACGGCCTGAACATCTTCACTTTCACGAGGCCCACGGCCTCACCCCGCTCCCGCCGCTCGTCCACCACGTGACGGGCAGTGGAGGTGATCGTTCCCGAAGTGACGAGAAGCAGCTCCGCGTCTTCCGTGCGATACTTCTCGATCGCGCCGTAGGTCCGGCCCGTGAGCTTCCCCCAGGCCTCGTCGATCTCGGGCATCAGCGTCAGCGTGTCCCGCATGGCCTCCTGCTGTTGCCAGCGCATCTCCATGTACGCGTCCGGGCGCACGAGAGCGCCGAACGCGTGCGGGTCCGCCGGGTCGAGCTTGTACTGCGCCTCTCGCCTCGGCAGGAACTCGTCCACGATCTCCTGGTCCGTCACGTCCACCGGTTCCGACGTATGGGACAGGAAGAACGCGTCGAGGATGACCATCACGGGGAGGTTGATCGTTTCCGCCAGGCGGAAGGCCTGGATCGTGGTATCGAAGACTTCCTGGTTGGTCTCGCAGTACAGCTGGATCCATCCCGTGTCGCGCTGCGACAGCGAGTCGTTCTGATCCGTCCAGATATTCCAGCCCGGCGCCATGGCTCGATTCACGTCGGCCATCACGATCGGCAGACGCCCGCCCGCGGCCCAGTGCAGCAGCTCGTGCATCAGGGCCAGTCCCTGCGCCGAAGTGGCCGTGAACGTCCTGACGCCCGCGGCCGAGGCGCCGATGCACGCGGCCATCGCGCTGTGTTCGGACTCGACCTTGATGTAGCGCGCCGGCAGACGACCGTCGGCGCACATGTCCGACAGTTCCTCGACGATCTGCGTCTGCGGGGTGATCGGATATGCGGAGATGACCTCGACGCGGGCACGCTGCACGCCCCACGACACGGCGTGGTTGCCGATCATTACCTTCTTCATGATTCCTCCCGCGACATCGCCATCGCGCCTCTCGGGCACTCGGCGGCGCACAGCCCGCAGCCCTTGCAGTAGCGGAGATCGATCTCGAATCCCTCGCCGTCCTCCCGTCGATGGATCGCCATGTCGGGGCAGAAGATCAGGCACAGCTCGCAGCGGTTACACACGCCGCAGTTCATGCACCGTTCGACTTCCGCACTCATCTCGCGATCGGAGATGCCGAAATTCACCTCGCCGAACGAGGCCGAGAGATCACCCGCGGAATGGAAGTGGTCCTCGTTGCGAGCGGCCGGCTCGAAATGCGCCGGATTCATGCCGTCGAATTCCACCACCTCGTTGACGGGCGCTGCCCGGTGCAGCGGGTCCGTACCTCGCTGCCGCGCGATGCTGACATTGCCGGAGGCGCCGAACCTGAGCGCGGCGACGTCCAGCGCGGCGGGAGCCTCACCGGCCCGCTCGCGCAGCCACTGGTCGATGCCGAGCGCCGCCCGTTTGCCGGAGCCGAGGGCGTCGGCGACCGAGCGGGGCAGGTCCGCCGCGTCTCCGCCTACGAATACGCGCGCAGTCGTGCTCTCGCACAGTTCGTCCACCTTCGCCACGCCGCCCGAGATCTCCACGCCGTTCGGCAGGAATGCGAGATCGCAGTCTTCGCCGATCGCCGTGAGCACGAAGTCGGCGATCATCGAGAACCGGCCGTCCTCGACCGGCACCGGTCTGCGCCGTCCACTGTCATCCGGCGGACCGAGCTCCATGCGCTGACACTCGATTCCGAGCAGTCGGCCGTCCTCGGTGCGCGCCGCGGCGGGCGTCGCGAGGAACTGGAATCCGACTCCCTCCAGCTTCGCTTCCTTCACCTCCTGCGGAATCGCCGGCATCTCCAGCGGTGTCCGGCGGTACAGCACGGTCACGACCGAGCCGAGCCGCATCGCTGAACGCGCGCAGTCCATCGCCGTGTTTCCGCCGCCCACCACGATCACGTGGTCGCCGAGGACAGGCCTGGCTCCCGCGTTGACCTCTTTCAGAAATTCGAGTCCTGCCCGAATCGTCGGTGCTTCGTTCGAGCTCTCGATACGGGCGTCCTTGCCCACGTGGGCGCCCGGGGCCGCGAACACGGCGTCGAACTCGTCGAGCTCGGACCACTCGATGTCTCTCCCGATCGCGGTCGAACACCGGATCTCGACTCCGAGGGCCGCGATCCGGTCGATCTGCCGGTCGAGGATGGCGCGGGGCAGCCTGTACTCGGGGATTCCGAGCCGCAGCATTCCGCCGGCTTCCGGCGCTGCCTCGAACACGGTGACCCGGTAGCCCAGTCGCGCCAGGTGGTAGGCGCAGGCGAGACCGGCGGGCCCGGAGCCGATCACCGCGACACGTTCGTCACGGAGCAGGTCCGGGGCCGCCGGTGGGGGGCTCGCCAGCGCGATGTCGCCGAGGCGTCGCTCGACCGCATGGATTGCCACGGGTTCGTCGAGGTTGGCCCGGTTACAGCCGTCCTCGCACGGGTGGTGGCACACCCGGCCGGTGACGGCCGGCATCGGGTTTTCCTCGAGCAGCAGCGCGGCCGCTTCCTCCGTGCGCCCCTGGCCAAGCAGGTACAGGTAGCCCTCGATGTCGATTCCGACCGGGCAGTTCGCGTTGCACGGGGCGACCCGGTCCTCGTAGCGCGGTCGGATGTACTTCCACGACCCCGTGGGATTCACCTCGGTGGTCGTACGGCTGATCGCGATCGGCGGAACGTCCCTGCCGGTTCGGTTCGGTTCGGTGATGTCAGACATGGGATATCTCTCCCGCCGGGGCGACCCGAACGGCCTCCGCCGCCTCCCTGGCCGCCTCGACGTTTTCTTCCACCTTCACGGGCACCTCGTCCCCGATCGCCGCTTCCACGGCCTCCATGCCGAACCAGCCGAACACCGAGGCAGAGGCGCCGATGATCGCGGTGTTCACGATCGGCTGGCTCCGCGTTCCGAGTCGGTGCCGGACGGCGATGTCGCTGGCGTTCACGGTCGCCACCGTGAAGCGGGGGGTCAGGTTGGTGTAGGACTCGGGCGTCCGATCCGTGTTGATCAGGATCGTGCCGCCTTCGTCGAGGCCCGCGGTAACATCGATCGCATCGATCAACGTCGGATCGAGGACGATGAGGTGATTCGGTTCTGTAATTTCACAGCGCAGACGAATCGGACTGTCGTCGAATCTGAGGAACGCCGTCACCGGGGCGCCCCGTCGCTCCACGCCGAAAGCGGGAAAGGACTGGACTTCGTGTCCCTCCCGGAACAGGGCCACGGCAAGAAGCTTGGAGGCGATTACCGTCCCCTGCCCGCCGCGACCATGTATTCTAAGTTCTCGCATCGCCGTATCCTCTTATGGAAATGCGGAGAGGGGGTCCATCGCTCCCTTCGACTCACCTGCTACGGGACGATACGTCCCAAACCCGCCGGTTCCGCTCCGTCACCGGCTACCGGCGCGGCCGCGCTCGCGGAGCCCCAGGACCCGTTTCTCGCATTATCGCGCCTCGTTTCGCGGCCTCGTACCCGCTGCCACCCGAGTCGCGCTCGTCGTACGGGATTTGCAAGAAGCGTGCGTCACGGAGGACCCGTGACGATACGGATTCCCAGTGCACGGGTTCGTCCTCGACCGAGGGGAGACGGAATGCCCAAACAGCCCGAAAAGGACCGTCGATTCAGCGACGACCCCTACAGTTCGATTCCCGTGGACAGTCGTGGAAAGGCCCGCCGGGTCGGCAGCCATTCGGAGAAGTCGTTGAACGTGCTGTGCGCAGAGGCGCAGGCGGACGGAGTGCCATGCTTCGAACTGGGCCGCCAGTGTGAAACCTGCGAACTCGCCTACCGCTGGTACGTGACCTGGGTGGAGGGTCAGCGGGGCTGACGATGACTTGAGCCGGGCCCGTTCCCTCCCGGGAGCGGATCTCCGGGGCCGTTCATTGGTAGTCAGTTGCGAGCCTCCGGCCTGGGCCCATGTGGGCAGGCCGGAATCCCACCAACTCGCGCGGAGAGCGCTATCGTGACCGGCGACTCGAAGCTCAAGAGAAACCTGACCCTGTTCGACGTCTACGCGATCAGCACCGGCGCGATGTTCAGCTCCGGCTTCTTCCTGTTGCCGGGGATCGCGTATGCCGAGGCCGGTCCCTCGGTGATACTGGCGTTCTTCCTGGCAGGGGTGGCTACGATCCCCGCCATGCTGAGCAAGTCGGAGCTCGCAACCGCGATGCCGCGGGCGGGAGGCACCTACTACTTCCTCGACCGGGCGCTCGGGCCGCTCGTCGGCATGGTCGGCGGGATCGGTGCGTGGATCGGGCTCGTGTTGAAGTCCGCTTTTGCCCTCGTCGGTCTCGGCGCCTACCTGCAGCTGTTTTTCGACGTGCCGATCAAAGTTGTGGCCGTGGTCCTGACCGTAGCGTTTATGCTCCTCAACGTGTTCGGCGCGAAGGAGACGAGCAGTCTGCAGCGGGTGCTGGTCACGGCGCTGATCGCGATTCTGGGACTGTTCGTCATCGAGGGGCTTCTGAGCCTGGATGAGATCCCGGCGGAGCTCAGGCAGGATCGATTCCACCCGTTCATGCCGCACGGCACGATGGGCCTGCTGTCCACGGTCGGGCTGGTGTTCGTGTCGTACGCCGGGCTGACGAAGGTAGCGAGTATCGCCGAGGAGGTGCAGGACCCGGACCGGAACCTGCCGCTCGGGATGTTCCTGTCGCTGCTCACCGCGACCGCGGTCTACGTGTTCGGCGTCGCCGTGATCGTCGCAATGGTGGAGCCGGATACACTCGCTAACGACTACACGCCGGTGGCCTCGGCGGCCAATGTGTTCATGCACTGGCTGCCCGGGAACACGGAGTTGTGGCTGATCGTGATCGCGGCATTCGCGGCCTTCGCCTCCACGGCCAACGCGGGCATCATGTCCGCCTCGAGGGTCCTGCTCGCGATGGGGCGCGATCATCTGATCCCTGACCACTTCTCCAACGTGGGGCGCTTCCGCACCCCGACCACGGCCGTCCTGGCGACGGCGGTCGTCACGATCGGTTCGGTGCTGCTGCTGGACGTCGCCGGGCTCGCCAAGCTGGCCAGCGCGTTCATGCTTCTGCTGTTCGCGCTCGTGAACCTGGCCGTGATCGTGATGCGTGAGAGCGAGATCGAAGCCTACGATCCTGGCTTCTGGTCTCCCCTCTACCCGTGGACGCAGATCGCCGGATTCCTGATCCCGGTCTGGCTGATCCTCGAAATGGGCTGGCTGGCGCTCGGCTTCACGGCGGTCGTGATCGGCGTGGCGATGCTCTGGTACTTCCTGTATGCGCACCACCGGCTCGTGCGCGAGGGAGCGATCTATCACGTGTTTGCGCGCCTCGGGCGTCAGAAGTTCGAGGGACTGGATCGCGAGCTGAGGGAGATCCTCAAGGAGAAGGGGCTTCGCGAAGCCGAACCGTTCGACGAACTGGTCGCCCACGCAGCCGTCGAAGACGTGGCGGCGCCGATCGATTTCGAGGAACTGGTACGACGGGCATCCGTCCGCCTGGGCAACGTGCTCGGCGAAGCGCCCCGGGAGCTGGAAGAGCGTTTCCTGGCAGGAACGAAGATCGGGATGACCCCGGTTTCACGGGGAGCCGCGCTCCCACACCTGCGCCTGCCCGGCCTGGAGAAGGCGCAATTGCTGATGGCGCGCAGCACCAGGGGCGTGGAGATGGAAGCGACCGGTGTGTCGGAAGAGGCGCTGGAAGCCGCTTCTCCGATTCGGGCCGTGTTTTTCCTGGTCAGTCCAGAGGACAGGCCCGGAGAGCACCTGAGAATGCTGGCCCGGATCGCCTCGCGGGTTGATGACAATCGGTTCATGGACGATTGGCTCGCGGCGCGGGATGAACAGGACCTGAAAGAGGCGCTCGTACACGACGAGCGGCTCTGTTCTCTGACGATCCGCGACAGCGGCCCGACGGCGCCGCTGATCGGAATGGCCTTGCGCGATTTGCCGCTGCACGACGGAACGCTCGTGGCGCTGGTCAGCCGCCGAGCGGGGGTGATCATACCCACCGGAAGCACGGTTCTCGAGGAAGGGGATCGGCTGACGATCCTCGGAGGCCCCGCGGCGCTGGAGCGAATCCGCGACAAGTTTGGAGCCGACTGACGAACCTTCGGCGACCCCGTGCGTGTATATTGTGTTGGTCGTCGGACGGAAGGAGTCGGGACATGCGTCGTACGGGAAACACTGGACTGGTTGCCGCCGCGCTGCTTACGGTAGCGTCGGCACTGCCCGAGCAAGCTGCCGCGCAGGTTCCCGACGCGTTCGACGTCCGCAATTCGAGCTTCGCCCCCGCCGGCCCCGCCTTCGACACCAGATCCGTTCTCATGACCGCGTCCACCGGGTGGGTCGCGCACCGGGGGATGCCGGCACAGTTCGCGGGCTGCCCGCGGCCGAGCCCGTACATGTTCGGTTCGAACCCCGGGATGTTCCACTACGGGTGGTACATGAGTCCGTTCGACGCGCGCTTCTCGAGAACCTGGTTCTTCCCGTACGCGAGGACCTGGTTTGATCCCTCCTTCGCCTGGTACGCCGGCTGGGGCGGCAGGCCCGGTTTCGCATACGGCTCATACTGGCGAGGTGCCGGGCCGGGCGCCTGGGGTCCGTGGCCCGGCGCATCCGGCATGTGCGGACCAGGCAGCGCGGGCAGCGCGTTCTTCTTTGGTGCCGGTGGCTTCGGGTACGGTGGCTACCCGGGATTCGGCGGCTTCGGTTATGGCGGCTACCCGGGCTACGGCGGCTTCGGCGGATTCGGTAGTTCCTACGGTGGATACAGCGGCTACCGGGGCTTCACCGGCCTCAGCGGTGACTCCTCGGCTTATCCTGGCGGCTCGGGCTTCGACTCTTCCGAATGGGGGCACATCCCGGAATCGTTGCGCAACATGAAGGGGTTCCGGGTCATCGAATCCCGCCCGGCCACCGTCGGGGCGGACCTCCGACGCTCCGATCCGAGTCGCCTCGATCGGTGGTTCGACGAGTTCGGACCGGAAGGCGAGAGAGTGCGGGCCAGCGCGCCCACGACCCGAGATCCGATCGCAGACGCGCGAGCCCGCGGACAGGCGACTGAACGGGCGTCGCGCGAGTCGATCTCCGACAAGATCGCCCGGGCCCGAAGTGCCGAGCGGGCCGGCAGCACCGGCCCCCGGTCGGCGCCTGACAGGACGAAAGCAGCGCCGTCCCGCGCCGCGGCACCGAGCAGTAAGCCGGCACGCGCGACTCCGCGGAGTTCCTCCAGGCCCTCCGCCGGCAGCGCGGCCCGGAGCGCTCCGAGCAGCACACGGGCGCGCGCGACACCGCGGAGCTCGCCCAGGCCCGCTCCGAAGACTCCGAAGAAATCGTCGAGGAGTTCGGGAAAGACCCCTCAGTAGGTCGGTCCCACCTCCCGGGGTTCCTCATTGCAGGGATTTGATTATGCTGGACTGCAGGCATCCCCAGCCGGACGGAGTCCAGACATGACATTCTCGCGCTCGTTCGTGGTGTTCAGTGGAGCCATGCTCGCCATGCTCTTCGCAGCACCGGGGCAGTCGATTGCCCAGGAGTCGGGAATCGCCGGAGTGTCGGAGGCTCTGGTCGGACCCTCGAATCCAGAGACGCCGCGCCAGGAAGTTGTCACGGTGACCATTCCCGCCACCCGGAACTACGGTACGGGCGGGAGAACCGGATCGCGGAGCATGTTCGCCTGCGACGTCGAAGGATCCTTCTTCCGACCCAACCGCTCGTTCCTCAGCGATACGGACAGTCAACGGTCACTGCCCTGCAAGCTGCGGGAGACCCTGGTCCGCCTGGACGGAGACTACGGAGGGGGCGGCGGCAGACCCAGCCCGGCCGACCCGACGAGCGCCGCGTACCCCGACACCCGATTCAATCTCGCCGACGTCCTGGACGACTACCGGGTCAGCGGCAGCAAGCGAGCGGTCACGAATCCACCTGCGAGCGGTGGACTCGCAGCGCAGCCCGTCAATCGCCAGCCGCTCGAGCCGCAGCTGGAAGAACCCGAACCGGGCCAGAAGGCCGCCGCGCACACGGCCCGCAGGCAGTCGATGGACCGGAAGACGATTCCGGACGCGATGGAGCCGATGGAATTCAGCAGAGCTTCCCGGGTGACTCGCCTGCCGGTTCGAACGGCGCCCGTGGTGACGCGACAGATCATGGAGGACCGCATCTTCGAAGGGGAGATGCGACGAGCGGAGCGCTCGGGCAGCAGATCCGATCGGGGCGTATCCGAACGATCCGAGCGGGCTCCGACTCCGAGGTCCTCTGTCCAGCGTGCTGCCCGCACCCGTCCGGCCTCCGCTTCTCGACCGCAAAGCTCGGGAGCCACCCGGGGCTCGTCGCCTTCCGCGGCGTCGCCGAGCTCCTCGTCCAAGAGCAGTCGCAGGGGATCGTCGAAACCCACTCCGCAACGCTGATCCGCGGCCGCTCACTTCGAGCCACCCAGGGCCCCCGGGATCCGCCGGGGGCCTTTTTGCGTTCCCTGTGTGAGGGTCCGACGGAAAGCGGAGGGGTGACGACGTGAGGAGGGGACGATGGATGCGGTAGGACAGCTGCTGGAAACGTGGGGCTACGCGCTGCTCGTGCTCGTGGGGTTCGTGGAGTTCATCGGACTGCCGATCGCCAGCGTGCCGGTGCTGGTTCTGGCTGGAGCGGTGGCTGCCTCCGGCGGGCTGTCACTGCCGCTCGTGGCGCTCAGCGCCGCAGCCGGCGGGCTGGCCGCCGATCTCACCTGGTACGGGGTCACGCGCTGGCGCGGCCCGGGACTCGTGGACACGGTTTGCAATCTCACGTCGAATCCGAAGGCATGCGTGGTGACGGTCCAGCAGCGGATCGAGCGGATCGGGCCGATCTACATCGTGCCATCCAAGTTCATTCCCGGCACCGGGAACCTGGTGGCGGCCAGCGCCGGGCTGGCCCGCATCGCGCCGCGAGCGTTCGCGCTCGCCGATACCGCAGCGCTTCTGCTGTGGGGCGGCGTATACGCGTCGCTCGGATTCCTGTTCACGGCTGAAGTGACAGGCATCGTCGAGTGGATCTCGGGATTCGCGAGCGTCGCCGCAGGAGTGGCCGTGCTTCTCGTGCTGGGCGCTGGCGGGTGGCGGGTCATGCGGGCCCGCATGCATGCCGGCGGGCACGCGGCCGCCCGGGTTGCCGCTGCGAACGATGCATTGCACGACATCGCCGGTCCGATACATGATCCGCCGACGATTC
>JBDGUY010000041.1:0-12599 GCA_039585935.1 Gemmatimonadota bacterium | reverse complement strand
GAATCCGGCTCGCCGCGAGCGGCCGTCCTTCCGACAGCAGAGTTTCGGCGCGGTCGAGACCGGAAGCGGCCGCCGGGAGGTCCTCGGCCGGAAGGAGGGCGGGGTTGGCCTGTATGGCCTGGCTGGCCGTGCCCGGCCCAGGACTGTCCTGTGGGGGGCTCGCGGCGGTGAGCGGACTCACTGCACAACCCGCTCCGTGAAGCGCCGCGAGGATGCCGAGTGCAGTCCGTACCCGTCTCACGAACCATCCTCCACCGTCGGGTTTGCGGCTGCCGTTTCGCGTTCCTGGTTCTGTATAGTTCTCAACCGTTTCACCGCATCTGCAAGCGTCGTCCGCGATCTCTGATCCAGAGAGTATACCCCCGATCCACCCGAATCCTGAAAGATGAGCCGGACATGGAACGAGATTGATTCATCATACAGCCACTCGATCTCCGGAAACTCGCCCGGGCGCTGTGGTCGGCGCGCGATCTCCTGATCCGGCGGTCCAAGTTGTACGAAGGCACGTCCCCGGTCCGTCTTCCAGCCTGGAATTCCGGGCTCTGCATATCGGTCATTGGCAATTGACATCCGGTCAAAATAGAGCCGGAGAAATTCGTTCGGAAACGTGGACGGATCCGGATCCGTTTCGACCCAGAACTGCTCCCACATTCGGGCCCGGTCCGCCGGCGCGGCGAGCAACCACATCTCCAGGGTGTCTCGGGAAACCGCGTATTCGAGATGTTCCGCGGCGGACGCGAAGTCCGGAAATGCCCACTCATCATCCAGGGTAACCAGGAGCGCCGTCTCGCGTGCCGTCTCATGGTCCGGTCGCCAGACTCGCAGAGTCACGACGCCTGGCGGCACACGGCGCTGTGGAAGCGGGCCCATCGCGGTCGCGGGACCACCTTCAGTGCCGCGAAGCTCGACCGTGTCTCTCCACAGCGGTACTCCGGAGTCGGCCTCCGCCAGCAATTCTACCACCAGTCTTCCGGGCTCACCCGATCCGTCTTCCACGACAAGCAAGAGCGGCTCCCGGCCGGCGCTCACGGTGGCGCGCGGTGCGACCAGCATCGGGGGTGATTGCTCGAACGCCTCTCGGGACACCGCGTGAAACACCGGCTGTGGATCCGACAGCCGGGTCTGATCGTCGTCCGGCGGTGGCCAGGTCACCGGGAAGACCTTCAACACTTCCCGGCGAGAGGTGAGCTCGCGCAACGCGACACTCACCTCGTACCGACCGGGCGGAAGGGTGACGAATTGCTGGAAGAATACTCGCTCTTCGCTACTCACCGTTTCCGGGAAGTCGTCCACTCGCACGGTCTCGCGCCGATTCCAGCTCACTACCGTATCCGACTCCACCACCGCACGCAGGCGGACCTGGTAGCGAGCGGCATACAGGTCCCCGTCTTTCGAGAATCGGAGCGCCGAAGGAGACATCGAAGCGGCGAACCCCAGCCATGCCGAGTCGGCGGGGCCCTGCAAGAGAATCAGGCGACCGACGACAGGGAATTCGACTGATCCGGCGAGAAATCCACGGTCCCGATACCCGTCCAGGGCCAGCGCCACGTGCTGCACGCGAACGGTGGATGGACCTTCGAGATCGGCATTCCCGCTGCCGCAGCCGGCAACGACGATTGCGAGACATACCGATGCGCGGGCAGTCTTCCCCCAGGTCCATCCGTCTGACGCCATTGCGATCGCTCCGCTCCACCACGTCCCGTGTCGAATTCGAGTCGCCTCCTGGCGACGCATACACTATACCCGATCCCGCTGCGGGAGACCGAATTTGGAGGCACAGACCGGAAACACGCCAGATGGGCGTCCGTTCCGCAATTCACTCATACGCCGGAGGATGTACGTGAAACGGGGCGCCCGAAGACGCCCCGCTCAGCTGTTGCGGATTTCCCTCACCGCGATCGGTGAGGGGGAAGTGGGTCAGAAATCCGTGTGATAGATGAACCGGAGCATTGAATAGCGGCCGAAATACGGCACTCCCACGAAGCTCTGGTAGGAATTGTCGAAGATGTTTGTGACGTCGAACTGTACTCCAAACCCGCTGTTGCGGAACATGTAGCCGATGTTGAGATCGAATACCGTGTACGCATCGACGCTGCCGGTGTACACACCCGAGGCCACGGGGAATCCGTCAACGTACCGACCGCGCACCGCCCCGCTCAGGCCTCCCTGCGGAGTGCGGTAGCCGACCATGGCCGAGCCCTTCCATTTCGGGGCGTTCAGAGCGACGTCCTGCGTTCCTCCATTAAAGGTCACGGTCTCGAAGCGGTCCTTTTCGACCCACGAAATCGTGCCGCCGAACTCCCACCTGTCGTTGAGGATGTACGTGAGCGAAGCATCGGCTCCGAAGTAGTTGAAGTCACCCAGGTTCCGATAAGTGAGAATAACCGGAGACGCTGTCGTGCCCCCGGCCGTCGTCGGCGTGATCGAGCCGAACGGAACCCCACCGATCTCCTCGGCCAACGCTGCTGCAGTGGCTCGGGCGGTCGCCTCGTCCGGGAACACGGTCCCGACCAGTGGCAGAAATTCCTCCACCAGGAAGGTCTCCGTCTGTTGCTCGGGGAGGAAGATGTTCGGCGTAAACGGCTCGAGCGCCGAGACGAAATTGTCTACGTCCGTGTAGTAGACGTTGGCCCCCAGCAGGAGGTTGCTGTCAAGCAGCAATCCCTTGTATCCAACCTCGAACGTCTGCCAGATGGTCGGTTCGAGTGCCGGGACATCAGGCACCTGTCGCAGGTCGAGAATCGGGTTCTGGAACGTCTGCGAGTTGAGATCGAGCGTGGCCCCGATCACCGGAATGTCACTGGCGGTCGGAGCGTTGATCAATTGCAGGAGGCCACCGGCAGCAGGATCGGCAAGGCTCACGACCGCAACCGCCTCCTGCCACACCTGCTCCGTCGTCGACGGCAGGTAATCACGTGCCGTTCCCCCGAGCAGCGGAGCGAACGGCGACATGTGCATGGGTACGCCGTTCTCGTCCCGATCGAAGGTGAACCCTTTCTCTGTCACACCCTGCGCCCGACCCTCGTAGAAGAACGGTCCGAACAGCGGAATGGGTTGAGCCGAGATGTCGAGGAATAGATTGAGCGTGTTCGGAGTGGAAAATGCCCGGTTGTAGCTGGCACGGATGCTTCGCTCGGGTGTCGGACTGAATACGAGCGCCGCTCGCGGCGAGAAGACGAGGTCCTCGAGCCGTGAGTTGTCGTCCAGGCGGGCTGCCGCGACGAAGTTCCACTTGTCGCTGAAACGCCCGTCGTACTGCACGTATCCACCGAGCTCTGTCAGGTCATCATCATCTTCGTGTCGCCCGTTGATCGTTCCCTCGGATTGAGGGTTCGTGTACAGGAAGTCGAGTCCATACGTCAACCCGTGCTTCGGATTGAAGTCGAATCCGTGCTGCAGCTGCGCGACGGTCTGATACGACTTGTCGATCAGGGGGCGCCCCGAACGAAGCAGGTAACTGTCATCGTTGGAATTGCCGTTCCAGAATACCTGCCCGAACAGGCGCTTCCAGTTGAACCGCCCCTGCACGTACGTATAGCCCCAGTCCTGCACCTGTCCGGCTCCGATGCCGGTGAGATCCACGCTGTTGATCGCCTGCGTCCGTCCACCGGACAGGATGATCGAAACGTCTTCTGACGGGCGGAAGTCCGTCCGCACGTCGAAACCCCAGCGCTGGATGTCGTAGTCACGGCCGTTGGCGACGTTGTCGACCCGAGTCTTGAGATCGGCCGGATTGTCGAGGTCTCCCACGAAGTTCAGGCACAGGGGCTGATCCACCGGGTTGTAGTTGGCAGCCTGGCAGGCAGTGGCAGCCCCGCGCGCGCCCACTTCGACCGGATCGTTGTACCTGAAGTCCTCACCGCCGAAGTAGCTGCCTGAGACCTTGATGCCGAACGTCTTCGCCTCGTTGGCCCACGCGACACGCCCCTCGGCTTGACCGGTCCACTCGGTGGACGACTCGAAGTTGTCTGGTGCGTTTTCACTCTGGTTTCGAAGACCTGGAGCGACCGAAAGCGTGACCCCCGGGTCGTCGATCGGTGACTGCGTCAGGAAGTGAATGACGCCGTTTGCTGCGTTCGGACCGTACAGGGCCGAACCCGGACCGAGCACGACCTCGACCCTGTCGAGGTCGGAGTTCGTCGTCGGGTTGAAGTAGGAGATGTTCACCCGGAGTGACGGAACGCGTGAGATCCTGAAGTCTGTGAGATTCAGGGTCGCACCGGAGAACACGTTGTTGAAGCCGCGAACCACCACGTAGCTGCTCTGCAGCCCGGTGTTGACGAAGTCTACTCCGGCCTGCTCCTTCACGTGGTCGACTGGCGTAACGGTCGGTCTCGCTTCGATCGCCTCACGCGACACCACTTCGACAGCGGCTGGCGCATCGAGCGCCTTCTCGACACGCTTGGAGGTGGTGACGGTAATCGGGTTCAGGTTGAAGCTTCGCTCAGCGAGGCCTGCGGTCACGGAGGTCGTCTGTCCCGACAGGACCGTGACGCCCTCCTCCTGCACGAGTTCCCAGCCGGGAAGCGTAAACTGGACAGTATAGGTTCCGGCCGGAACGCCGGTGATCCGGTAGGCGCCGCTGGTCGTCGAGAAGTCGCCGGCCACCACGCTCCCATCGGCCCGCAGGACTTCTACCTCGACAGCAGACAGTCCAAGTCCCGTCATGTCGGTAACGGTGCCCGCGATCGCCCCTTCCTGTGCCTGGCCGGCCTGTGGCAACATCACGAGGAGGAATAGTGCGGGAAGGACGAGAAGCAACGAACGAACACGCCGTCTCACCATAGGACCGCCTCACTGCTGGGTAGGAATCGGATGCGCCACATCCACCTTGCCTCACCTGGTGGACCGACGCCACCACAAGTACGCAGTCGAACGCATTTTCGCGGCCTGATTGCCGAATTGCAAGCGGGGTGGTGCACTCAGCGCAGCGACAGGTCACACGAACTGCGGTCTCAGAATGCGAAACGGGCCCGGGAATTCCTCCCCGGGCCCGCATTTCGTCCGTCGGCGGACGTCGGACGATTCAGGCCGGATACACGTCTGGACAGTCTCCCGTCAGACAGACCCTCGCTCGATCGCGTGCACCGCGTCGATCATCTTCTGCGCGCTTTCCTCCATGTCGATAACGATACGGTCGACACGTGACACGAAGTAGTTGTGCGCGATGTTGATCGGAATGGCGATCGCGAGACCGGTGGCCGTCGTGATCAGGGCCACTTTGATTCCGCCTGCCACGAGCGTCGCTTCGACCTCGCCGGCGATCTCGATCGCCTGGAAGGCCTGGATCATCCCGATGACGGTTCCGAGGAAGCCGAGCAGCGGGGCGACATTCGAAAGCGTGGCGAGCCACACCAGGCCGCGCTCGAGCTTCGATACCTCGATCGCTCCGGCGTTTTCGATCGCCTGCGTGACCCGCGTCGTGCCTTCCTTATACCGGCGAAGACCGGCGCTGAGGATGTTGCCTGCGGGCGACTTCGATTCCTCGCACAAGGAGAGAGCCTGGTCCAGTCGCTGCTGCGCGATCAGACCGTCCACTTCCTTGAACAGCTTTCGGTTGCTCGCCGACTTGAGCGCGAGGTCGAAGAACTTCCAGACGATGATCAGGAGGCCGAGGGCGAGACAGATGCCAAGCGGCCACATCATGAAGCCGCCACTCTCCCACAGGTCTCCCAGTCTGAGCTCCTGCCCCTGCCCCAACATCGGCGACTCCTGCACGAGCCAGAGCGCCGCACCAGTCAAGCTTGCCAAAGTGTCCTCCGACGTTTTGGTATCCGAATCCGGCGTCCCGCAAAAACACGGGCCCGCAAGCTATCCGACCGGTTGAGTGAGTGTCAAGGGACTCCCGCGCGCGGCCGCGCGATCGACGCGAGCAGCTCGCGTGTGTACGGATGCTGCGGGTCCGCGAACACGCTCCCGGTGGGACCCTCTTCGACGATCCTGCCCTCGAACATTACGGCCGTCCGGTCAGCGACGTGACGAACGACACCGAGGTCGTGGGAGATGAACAGATACGTCAGACCGAGCTCCACCTGGAGATCCGCGAGCAGGTTCAGAATCTGCGCCTGAACGGAAACATCCAGCGCCGACACGGGCTCATCTGCCACGATCAGCTCCGGCTCGACGCTGAGCGCGCGGGCGATTCCTATGCGCTGTCGCTGACCACCTGAGAATTCGTGCGGATAGCGGGCGGAAGCGGACTCGTCGAGACCTACGAGCGCCAGAAGCTCGACGACTCGTTCGGAAATGTCGTGTTCAGAGGCCAGCCCGTGGAAGGTCAGTGCTTCGGCCAGCATACCTCCGACAGAGTGGCGCGGATTCAGGGACCCGTACGGATCCTGAAACACCATCTGCGTCCGGCGCCGGAAACTGGACCAAGCAGCTCGATCGAATTCCGCGAGGTCCCGGCCGCGATACAGGACCCGACCGGCCGACGGAGGCTCCAGACCCAGAAGCAGGCGGCCCGTAGTGCTTTTTCCTGATCCCGATTCACCGACCAGGGCCAGCGTTTCGCCGGCGCGGATCTCCAGATCTACGCCACCCACGGCCTCCACCTGCGTCGGACGGCGCAGTCCGACGCGGCCCGCACGTCCGGTCGAGTACCACTTCTCCAGGCCTTCGGCACGCAGGATCGCTTCGCTCATCGACCGTCCTCCAGGAGCCAGCAGGCGGCCCGGGTGGCAGGTGCCGGCATCAAGGACGGATCGTCTTGCCGGCACCGGTCAAGGGCGACCGCGCAGCGCGGATGGAATCGGCACCCCGGCGGCCACGCGTTCGGCGACGGGACCGACCCGGGAATCGCAGCAAGTCGATCTCCGGGCCTGTCGGGATCCGGCGTCGAGCGCACCAGGCCAACCGTGTAAGGATGTGCGGGCGTGGAGAAGAGGCGGGTCGACGGGCCCTCCTCTACGACTCGACCGGCATACATCACGGCCACCCGGTCGGCCACCTGCGCAACGACACCCAGATCGTGCGAAATCAGCACGAGCGCCAGGTTTCGCTCGCGACGCAATTCGTCCAGGAGACCCAGGATCCGGGCCTGGATGGTGACGTCCAGCGCCGTCGTCGGTTCATCGGCGATGAGGATCTCCGGGTCACCGGCGAGCGCCATGGCGATCATCGCGCGCTGTCTCATCCCTCCCGACAGCTGGTGTGGCCACGCCCGCGCCCGATTCGCCGGGTCCGGGATCCCGACTCGATCGAGAAGGGCCACCACCCGATCTCTCACCGCGCCGCCGCGGAACTCGGTGTGGCGACGAACCGCCTCAGCCACCTGGTCCCCGATTCTGAGTACCGGGTTCAGGCTGGTCATCGGTTCCTGGAATACCATCGCGATTTCGCCGCCCCGCACGTCGCGCAGACGGGATGGCGACACTGCGAGAAGCTCCTCCCCACGCAGCCGAACGCTCGAACCGGACAGGATCCTGCCCGGCGGATCGGCGATCAGACCGAGGATCGCGAGAGCGCTGACCGATTTCCCGCACCCCGACTCTCCCACGATCCCGAGAGTCTCACCAGCCTCGACCGAGAAGCTGACGCCGTCCACGACCAGCGCCTCGCCTTCGTCGCCGCGAAACGCGACTCGCAGATCCTCGACCGCCAGGAGTCGCGTGGAGTTCATTCGACGTGCCTCGGATCGAGCGCATCCCGCAGTCCATCGCCGACCAGGTTGAAGCTCATCACGGTCAGCACGATCGCCAGCCCTGGAAACGTACTGATCCACCACGCGTCCAGGATCCTGTCGCCGCCGGACTGGATGATGTTGCCCCACGAAGCCGTCGGGGGCTGAACTCCGAGCCCGAGGAAGCTGAGAGCCGCTTCCGCGAGGATCGCGTTCCCGATGCCCAGCGTCGCCGCCACGATGACGGGCGTGAGAACGTTGGGCAGGATGTGACGTCCGAGCACCCGGCCCGGCCCGTATCCGAGAGCGTGGGCCGCCTGTACGTATTCCCGTTCCCGCACGCTCAGTACCTGGCCTCGCACGAGGCGGGACACTCCCATCCAGCCGGTGAGACCCAGCACGATCACGATCAGCGGGATCGAGGGCTGGAAGACCGCGACCACGGTGATCAGCAGCACGAGCCGTGGGAAGCTGAGGAACAGGTCGACGATGCGCATCAGGATCGCGTCGACCCAGCCGCCCGCATATCCCGCCACCGCCCCGATCGCCGTACCGAGCGTGATCGCGATCGACACCGCGAGGAACCCTATGATGAGCGAGATTCTGGCGCCATACAAAACCCGGCTGAGCAGGTCTCGACCCAGTTCGTCAGTTCCCATCCAGTTTTTTGCTGACGGGGCCAGGAGCCGACCTGTCGAGAGATTCATTGCGTCCGGGTCGAAAGGAGCCAGAATCGGAGTGAGCACGGCCACGACCGTAACCGCGGAGAGCAGAGCCAGCCCCAACACGGCCTGGTGGTGACGCCGAAATCGGCGGCTGGCGAGCGCCGCGGGCGACCGGCCAGCCTCGGCCTCCTGTGAAGCGGCGGGACGGAATCGCCCTCGATTTCCGGCCAGCCAGGCGGCGGCGAGAAGAACGACGAATGACACCAGGGCGAGAATGCCGTCCCACCCCGGTTGCGCGAGCAGGTCCACGATCCGGGCCCTTCGAATCCAGGCTATTCCCAGCAACGTGATCCACGACCCGAGGGCCAGGAATCCGTACAGCCGTCCCGCCAGAAGCGCCGAAATTCCGGGCAGAACGATGTCGAGTGGGCCCGTTTGGCCGCCCTGGGACTCCAGTTGCGCCCGTCTACTCATAGCGGACACGCGGGTCGACGAGTGCGTACAACAGGTCGGCGATCAGACTGCCAACCACGACGAGCGCTCCGAACAGGAAGCTCGCGGCCATCACGAGGGGATAGTCCCGCGTCAGGATGCCGTCGTACATCAGACGGCCCATGCCGGGCCACGAGAACACGACCTCGATCACCAGCGCCCCGCCGAACAGCATCGGCAGATACAACCCCAGCAGGCTCACGACCGGGATCAGCGCGTTGCGGAGCGCGTGCTTCAGAATCACGGTCCGTTCGGGCAGTCCCTTGGCGCGTGCCGTGCGGATGTAGTCCTGCTCAATGACTTCGAGCATTTCGCCGCGCATGTAGCGCGCGACTCCGGCCGCAGATGCCAGTCCGAGCGCTATGGTGGGGAGCACCAGGTGCTGCGCCACGTCCGCGATCTTTCCGAGCGGGCCGAGCAGGGAGTGATCGACCGAGGTCATGCCGAACACCGGCAATCCCAGCCAGGACAGGCTCGTGGAGGCAACCAGGATCAACATCAGGCCGAGCCAGAAACCCGGCATCGAATACAGGAACAGAGTCACGAAAGTCAGCAGCGAGTCCGTCAGCCTGTACTGCCTGAGCGCCTGAAGGGAACCGACCACGCAGCCGACGCCGAAAATCACGAGCAATGAAGTCCCGCTCAGTAGCAAGGTGCTCGGCAATGCGTCTCCGATGACGTCACGAACCGGTCGGAAGTGGGTATAGCTGTAGCCGAAGTCCCCGGACAGGAATGCCTTTACCCAGCGTACGTACTGCACGTGCAGGGGCTGATCCACTCCCATGTTCGCCCGCATCCGGTCGAGCACTTCGGGAGGGATGCCCGGGTTGAACCAGATGGCCGTCGGATCGCCCGGGGCGAGATGCAGGATGAGGAAGATGAGCGTGACGATCCCGATCAGCAGCGGGATCGCCTGCAGTACCCGACGCCCGATATAACGGATCAGCGTCGGGCCTCCGGATCGAGCCACCATTCGGTTACAGACGCCCATGTTCCGCGAGCATCCGCACTCACCCCCCGTAATCCGGCGCGGCGCGCGAGCACAGTCTCCACGTTGAACAGGAATGTGTACGGCTGAGCCTCGGCCACCAGGAGTTCGTAGCGGCGAGTCAACCGGCGGAGCGACTCACGATCGGCCACGAACTGCATCGAGTCGAGCACGGCATCCAGTTCGGGATGGCACCAGCCCGTGAACTGCATCGGATCGTCCACCCGGTCGCAGGCCCACAGGTCACGGTCATCCAGCGGCACATCTCTCGCCCAGCTGACGAGGAACGCATCGAAGCGTCGATCAGGGCTCGTGACGAGCGGGACGAGCGATGCCTGCTCCCGTGCACCGGGCTCCACGGCCGCGCCGATATCCGCCAGGTTCGCCTGCACGATCGTGGCGACGTCCATCCATGCCTGTCGAGGCGTGAAGAGCAATTCGAACCGGAGCGGTACTCCCCGGTTCTCGCGGATCCCGTCTCCGTCTTCGTCAGTCCAGCCGCTCTGTTCGAGCAGGGCGCGCGCCGAATCCGGTGCGAAGGGAATCGGCTCCCAGGAGGGATCGTACGTCCAGTGCCAGGGGCCGACCGGACCCGCCGAAACGGAACCATACGGGCCTCGAACGACATCGACGATCGACTCGCGATCCATGGCGAGCGTCAGGGAACGACGAACCAGCGGATCGGTGAACGGATCCCTCCGGGTATTCCAGGCGATCAATGCGTACTCGGCGGCGGGGAACGACGTGACGACGAGTGTCGAGTCAGCCGAGAGTCGCTGAGCCGAGGCAGGATTCGCGTCGACGATCAGGTCGATCTCGCCGGTGCGCAATGCCGCGTCCGCTACCGCGTCTTCCGGGATCTGTCGATAGACCAATCGGTCTGCATACGGACGCCCTCCGAGGGCTTCCGGAAAGTCCGGGTTCGCTTCGAACACCCAGCGATCTCCTGGTACCCGCTCGACGAAGCGGAACGGGCCCGAGCCGACGGGACTTACCGTCCCGAACGGATGATCCGCCAGTTCCGCAGGCGGAACGTCTCCGAGTATGTGCTCGGGGATGATCGCCGTGACCGCCCAGCCATACAGCAGGTTGCTTCGGGGACGTACCGTGAAGCGCACTGTGTGGTCGTCGAGGACCTCAGCCGCTTCCCAGGCGTCGAAGTACGCCGGGTTGAAGAACGGGACGACCGGGTCTACGACCCGCTCCCAGGTGAACGCTACGTCACGTGCGGTCACGGGAACTCCGTCGTGCCAGTAGACGTCGTCGCGCAGATGGAAGGTGATCCGGTCCCCTTCCGGGTCGATCGTCCACTCGCGGGCGAGATATGGCAGGGGCTCGAAGTCCGCTCCCGATCGCACCAGCGTGGTGAACAGCACGTGCGCCTGGTGCTGGACACTCTCGATGTCCGTAGCCACGAGGGGATTCAACGTGAGAACGTCATTCCGACCGGCGACCACGATGGTCCCACCGTAGCGGCTCGATTCGGAAATCTCCTCGTGGGCGATCGAGTCGGCCGCTGACACGGCCTCCAGGTAGACCTCGGTCGCGACTCGCTCCGCCTCTGCGGCCGATAAGGAGTCCGAGGCAGACCCAGTATTCGCTCCGCGAGGCGGACCCGCATCACATGCCGCGAGAAACAGCAACGACAGCGTTATGGACAACCGTGCTGACGGCCATTTCATGGCGTTTCTCCGCTTGAATGTTGTCGGGGCAATCGAAGCTGGATTCCCCCGTCAATCCAGTATCCGCCCGAAAGGGCCTTGAATTCGCTGTCCGAAAGCTAGGGACGCTGGCGCGGGGCTGAAAGGATGGTTCGCCTCAGCGGCGCCATGTCCAGGCGGGATCCTGGTATCTCTGGAGACGCAACTCCAGCCGGTCTATCTCGTACTTCGTGAGTTCGCCTGACTCGACCGTGGTGTCGAATTCCCGCTCGAAACCGGTTACGAGGGCCCGTTCCAGTTCAGCACCGCTCGGCACCGTGGCGAGCAACTCCTCCAACCCCACGGCGGGTATTTCCACGGATGGGTGTGCCCCGACCCGGAGATCCTCTACCAGGTGCTGTTCGTTTCGAATCAGGATCGACCCGTGCTGCAGCAGGGCACCGGAATCCCTCCACTGGGCGCTCCCCACGAGCTTTCGCCCTGCGGCCGTCACCTCTCCGGGAAGCGGGTCCCGGAAGCAAGCTCGCACCGTGGGCCGTGGAGCAGGACCGATCGCGGATTCGTGCACCATGGCATGGACTCCGAGCTCACGCAGTCCGGCCGCGAGCGCCCGGTTGATCTGCACGTACGCATCGCGCAGGGACCCCCACGAGGCCGGCGCGGTGACGGAATAGGTAATCTCGTGATGGTGCAGGACGGATCGTCCGCCGGTAGGTCGACGAACGACATCGTAGCCCAGGTCGGCCGCCCGGTCGCCGTCGTATCGGCCCACCGCAGTCTGGTTACGGCCAAAGGACAGGCACCCGGGTTCCCAGCGATACAGCCGGAGCGTAACCAGCCCTCGCCGCCCGCTTTCCATGATCGCTTCGTCGATCGCCATGTTTCTGGCACCGGCCAGCGGCCGATCGACGAGCAGGCGTATGGCGGACGCGGTCATCGAGTCCGCGATTCCGTTACTCCGACGATTCGAATGCCCAGCGCAGGTCGAGCTGTCTGGCTGCCCGGCCCTCGTCGAGACGACGCAAAGGAGTATCGTGCGGTGCCGTCGTCACGAGCTCCTGATCGCTCTCCGCCTCCCGCAGGATCGCGACACAGGCTTCCGCATACCGTTCGATCTCGTCTTTCGTCTCAGTCTCCGTCGGCTCCGTCATCAACGCTTCTGGCACGTTCAG
>JBDGUY010000040.1:0-12810 GCA_039585935.1 Gemmatimonadota bacterium | reverse complement strand
CTGGCCGTGTCCCCCATCTGGGTATCGTCGAAAACCGCGTCTCCGATGCAGTCCGTAGCGCGGACGCCGGAGGCGCGGAAAAAAGTGCGGGGACGACTCCTCTCGCCCCCGGCGAAACAACCTGCCGATCCCTTAATCGACAGACCGAGCAAGGTAGATGCGGTCACACACGCTGTCAAGCTGGCGTGCCGCGCCGCCTTACGAACGAACAGGGGTCTCCCGGACACCATCCCGGAGACCCCTGAATCGTCTTCGTGGCCTGAAAATCAGGCCGTCGGTGCTTGCTCCTCCACCGCATCGGAATCGGCGGCCTCGACGACTTCGATCACTTCTACGGCCGGCTCAGCCACTGCCACGGTGTCGGCATCACCCCTCAGCTCGGCGAACAGTCCGCCGGCCTGCGCTACCACCTCCGGCTCGGGCTCCTCCCGCCGCAGCGAGTCGAGTTCCTCCTGCAACGGCTCGCCGACGAGGAACTCCATCTCCTGGAACCTGTGAATCCCGGTTCCGGCCGGCACCAGATGGCCGATGATGATGTTCTCCTTGAGTCCCTTCAGCCCGTCCATCGCTCCCCTTACTGCCGCATCCGTGAGGACCCGTGTCGTTTCCTGGAACGAGGCCGCGCTGATGAACGACTCTGTCGTCAGGCTCGACTTCGTGATTCCGAGCAGCACCGGCTCCGCGCGGGGCGGCTTGCCACCACTCGCAATCACTTCTCGCGTGGTATCGCGGAAGTCCGTTCGATCGACGTGCTCGCCTTCCAGGTACTCGGTATCGCCCGAATCCGTGATCCGGACTTTCTGGAGCATCTGGCGAACGATCACGCCGATGTGCTTGTCGTTGATCCGCACACCCTGGAGGCGGTAGACCTCCTGGATCTCGTTCAACAGGTACTCCTGGACCGCACGCGGTCCCTTCACCCGCAGGATGTCGTGCGGGTTCACCGGGCCTTCCGACAGCCGGTCGCCGGCGCGGACCTGGTCGCCCTCGTGCACTCGAAGGTGCTTTCCGACCGGGACCTGGTATACCTGCTCCTCGCCGCCTTCCATCGTGACGATGATTTCCCGCTTACCCCTCTTGATCGAACCGAATTCGACTCGGCCATCCACCTCGGTGATCGTGGCCGGGTCCTTCGGTCGCCGTGCCTCGAACAGCTCGGCAACGCGCGGCAGACCACCGGTGATGTCGCGCGTCTTGTATGCCTCGCGACTGATCTTGGCCAGCGTATCGCCGGGCTGGACCTTTTCCTTGTCGTGTACCAGCAACTGCGCACCAACCGGCACGATGAACTCGCGAAGCTTCTTGCCCTTCGAATCGACGATCTCGAGTCGCGGGTGCAGCTTCTTGTCGCGGTCCTCGATGATCACCAGCTGCCGCCGACCCGTCGCTTCGTCGAGCTCCTCGCGGAAGGTCTCCTCCGGCACGATGTCCTCGTAGACGACCTTTCCGTCATGGTCGGCCACGATCGGCTCGGAGTACGGATCCCAGCTGAACAGCAGGTCGCCCGGATCCACTTCGGTTCCATCCGTTACATGCAGCGTGGCGCCGTACGGCACCGCGAGGCGCGACCGTACCCGGTCACCCTCCGTGCGCATCAGTAGCTGCCCCTCCCGGCTCGTCACAACCTGCCGATCATCCGGGCTCGTAACGACCGTGATCCGCTCGAGTCCCACGGTCCCGTGCAGCTTCGACTTCCGCTGCGTCTGGGCCGCGATGCGTGCTGCCGTACCGCCGATATGGAAGGTCCGCAGCGTGAGCTGCGTGCCCGGCTCGCCGATGGACTGAGCCGCGATAATCCCCACGGCTTCGCCGACTTCCACCGTCTTCCACGTGGCCAGGTTCCGGCCGTAACACTTCTGGCAGAGTCCCGTCTTGGCCTCACAGGTGAGAACCGAGCGGATCTTCACCGACTGGAGACCCGCTTCGTCGATCGCCTCTGAGGCCTCCTCGTTGATGATCTCACCGGCCTTGACGATGATCTCATCGCTGATCGGGTCTACCACGTCCTCCCGAGCCACCGTTCCGACGACCCGGTCCTTGAGCGGCTCGATAATGTCTTCGCCCTCCTTCAGCGCCGACACCTCGAGACCGAGGACCGTTCCACAGTCTTCCATTGCCACGGTCACATCCTGCGCCACGTCCACGAGGCGTCGCGTCAGATAACCGGCATCCGCTGTCTTCAGCGCCGTGTCGGCCAGACCCTTCCGCGCACCGTGGGTCGAGATGAAGTACTCGAGTACGCTGAGTCCTTCCCGGAAGTTTGCCCGAATCGGACTCTCGATGATCTCGCCGATTCCCCCGGTGAGCTTCTTCTGCGGCTTGGCCATCAGGCCACGCATTCCCGCGAGCTGACGGATCTGGTCGCGTGAGCCTCGGGCGCCCGAATCGAACATCATGTAGATCGGGTTGAACCCATCGCGCGATCGGGCCATGCCCTGAACCATCGCGTCGGCCACATCATTGTTCGCGTGCGTCCAGGCGTCGATCACCTTGTTGTACCGTTCGCCGAACGAGATCACGCCCTTGTGGTAAGCCCGGGTGAACCGGTCCACATCTCCCTGGGCGTCGGCCAGAATCGACGCCTTTTCCTCCGGGATGACCATGTCCTCCATCCCGACAGAGACGCCGCCCTGCGTTGCATAACGGAAGCCGAAATTCTTCAGATTGTCCAGGAAATCCGTCGTCGTCCGAAGTCCTGTAATTCGGAAGATGTCGAACACCAGGTCGTTCAGCGTCCCCTTGCCCATCGTGGCGTTCACGAACGGTACGCCCCCGGGGAGGATGGCGTTGAACAGCACCCGGCCCACCGTGGTGACGATCCACCGGTCACCGTCCAGGAAGCGGATCGGACGATGGAAGTCGGGCGTCCTGTGCTCGGTCAGAAGCAGACCATTGGCGATCGCCAGCTCCACTTCCGCGAAGCTCTGGAAGTACTGAAGGTCGTCCGACTCACCGGCCTGCTTGAAATCCGGCGGAGTCTTCGTGACGAAGTAGCAGCCGAGAACCATGTCCTGACTCGGACTGGTGATCGGTCGTCCGTTCGCCGGCTTCAGGATGTTGTTGCTGGACAGCATGAGGATCCGCGCCTCGAGCTGTGCCTCGAATGACAGCGGAACGTGAACGGCCATCTGATCGCCGTCGAAGTCCGCGTTGAATGCCGCGCAGACCAGCGGATGGATCCGGATCGCCTTTCCCTCGACCAGAACCGGCTCGAACGCCTGGATGCCGAGGCGATGGAGGGTCGGCGCCCGGTTCAGCAGAACCGGGTGATCCTTGATGATGTCCTCCAGCACTTCGAACACCTTCGGATCGAGCATCTCGACGAGCTTCTTCGCCCGCTTGACCGTCTCCGCGAATCCCCGGCGTTCGAGCTCATGAATGATGAACGGCTTGAACAACTCCACCGCCATCACTTTCGGCAGCCCGCACTGGTGCAGTCTGAGCTCCGGACCGACCACGATCACCGAGCGACCGGAATAGTCCACGCGCTTTCCGAGCAGGTTCTGCCGGAAGCGGCCCTGCTTACCCTTGAGCATGTCGGACAGGGATTTCAACGGGCGCTTGCCGCGTCCACGAATCGCCTTGCCGCGACGGCCATTGTCGAACAGCGCGTCTACGGCCTCCTGAAGCATGCGCTTCTCGTTGCGCAGGATTACTTCCGGCGCCCGCATCTCGAGCAGCTTCTTCAGCCTGTTGTTCCGGTTGATGACGCGCCGATACAGGTCGTTCAGGTCGGAAGTCGCGAATCGACCACCATCCAGGGGGACCAGCGGACGAAGATCCGGCGGAATCACCGGAATCACGTCCATGATCAGGTGCTCAGGATCGTTCCGCTTCGCCGGATCGGCGTCGCTGCCACGGATCGAATCGATGACCTTGAGTCGCTTGAGCTTCTTCTTCTTCCGCTGCTTCGAGGTCTCCGTGGCCACCTCGATGCGCAGCTGGTCGGCGAGTCGTTCGAGCCCCTTCCCATCACGATTGCGCTGTGTAACCGGACGATCGTCTGTGTCCAGGTTCCCGAGCAACGTGCGGACGCCCTCGGCGCCGATTTCCACCCGAAAATCGGTGTCGCCCTCTTCCCGGGCCTTCTCTGTCAGCTCCCAGTACTCGTCTTCGTCCAGCACCTGCTGGTACTCGACCTCCTGCTTACCGGGATTCGTGACCACGTGGGCGGCGTAGTAAATCACGCTCTCGAGGTCGCGAAGCTTCATTCCGAGCAGGTATCCCATCTGCGACGGAAGAGTTTTGAAGAACCAGATATGTGCGACGGGAACCGCCAGCTCGATATGGCCCATCCGCTCGCGGCGGACCTTCGACAGCGTGACTTCGACGCCACACTTGTCGCAGATATGTCCTCTGTACCGGATCCGCTTGAACTTTCCGCAGTGGCACTCCCAGTCCTTTACGGGACCGAAAATGCGCTCGCAGAACAGTCCATCACGTTCCGGCTTGAACGACCGATAATTGATCGTCTCGGGCTTCGTGACTTCTCCAAAGCTCCAGGATCGGATCTCGTCTGGAGACGCGATCTTGATCTGGATCCAATCGAAGTCGGCCGAGCTCGTTCCGCGGTGGCGGGGAAAGTCGATCATCCTGTTTGACCCCTCTTGTCGCTGCGTTGCATCAATTCGCGAAAATCGAATCGTCCTCGTCGCTGCCTAACTCCACGCTGAGTCCGAGAGCCTGCAGCTCCTTCACCAGGACGTTGAAGCTCTCCGGAACCCCCGGTCGCGGCAGATTCTCGCCCTTCACGATCGCTTCGTAGGCCCGGCTTCGTCCCGTGACGTCGTCTGACTTCACCGTCAGCATTTCCTGGAGAGTATGTGCCGCTCCATACGCCTCGAGCGCCCAGACCTCCATCTCACCGAATCGCTGCCCACCGAACTGGGCCTTACCGGCCAGCGGCTGCTGTGTGACCAGGCTGTATGGCCCGATCGAGCGCGCGTGGATCTTGTCGTCCACCAGATGGGACAGCTTCATCATGTAGATTTCTCCGACCGTGACATCGGCGTCGAACGGAACTCCAGAGCGACCGTCGCTCAGCCGCATCTTCCCGCCCGGCTTGAGTCCGCTCTTCAGCATCAGTTCGACGACGGCAGCATCGAGCCCTGACTTCAGACTCCGTTTGCCCACCAGCTCCGCGGCGGCGGGCCATCCCGCTTCCTTGAGCTGGGTCGCCGTGCCAGCCCCGGACGCGGCGCGAGCCACCTCCAGGACATATTCGCCGATTGCCCCGAGAAACTGTTTTCCTTCCTTGTCCGCCTTGGGCTGCAGGTACGCGTCGAGGCTCCGGCCGAGACCGGCCGGGTGACCGTTCCGCTGCGGCTCGAATTCACCCTCGAACTGCTGGATTCCGGCCACGAACCTCTGAATCGTCTCCGCGTCTACATCCGGTGTCTCGACATCCGGAGCGAGGAACCGACCGGCCCAGAACGACCCGCCCAGCTTGAGCAGAGCGCCGATCTCGTCTTCGGTCGCCCCCTGGAACACTGGAGTCTGGGCCCGGAATCCGAGCTGCCGGGCTGCCCAGCCCAGATGCGTCTCGAGAATCTGACCGACGTTCATCCGGCTCGGAACACCGAGAGGGTTGAGCACGATGTCCACCGCCGTGCCGTCCGGCAGGACAGGCATGTCCTCCTCCGGAACGACGCGCGCGATGATTCCCTTGTTCCCGTGTCGGCCTGCCATCTTGTCGCCGACCGAGATCTTCCGCTTCTCCGCCAGATAGACCTTCACGAGCTGTACGACACCCGGTGAAAGCTCATCGGCCTGAAACACCCGGTCGATTCCCTCTTCGGTCCGCTCACGAATTCTCTCGACTCGCCGCTTCGCCTCGTCGATCACTCGACGGGCCCGGCGATTCGCGTCCTCGTTCTTGACCTTCAGCGTGCTCAGGTCGACCTCGCCAAAATCAAGGTCCGCAACGACGGTCTTGTTCAGTTTCTGCCCTTCCTTGAGCAGCGGCTCGATCGTCCCGCGCTTGAGGAACAAGGCAACCGTCTGACCCTCGACCGCGTTCCTCAACTCGATGTCGCGGGCTTCGACGACGCGTGTGATCTCCTCACGCTCGGCTTCTCTGAGACGTCCGATCCGTTCGCCGTGCTCACGCTCGAGAAGCGGATCGTCGATCCGACGAGAGAAGATCTTGACGTCAATGACCGTTCCCTCTACACCGGGCGGAACCCTGAGCGAGCTATCCTTCACGTCCTTGGCCTTCTCGCCGAAGATCGCCGTCAGCAGCTTCTCTTCGGGAGACAGCTCCGTCTCACCCTTAGGCGTGATCTTTCCGACCAGAAGGTCTCCGGTCTTCACGGCAGCCCCGATCC
This sequence comes from Gemmatimonadota bacterium, assembly GCA_039585935.1. Lineage (GTDB taxonomy): Bacteria > Gemmatimonadota > Gemmatimonadetes > Palauibacterales > Palauibacteraceae > Carthagonibacter. Next base: position 6,484 of record JBDGUY010000040.1, on the reverse strand, counting down.
GCACGATTCCACGCTCGTCGAGGTCGACGAGTGCTTCCTCGGACACGTTCGGAATCTCGACCGTGATCTCTTCGGTTCCCCGCTTCGTGTCGCGGACGTGAAGCTCCAGCTCCTGGATGTGGACCGACGTGAATACGTCGTCCTTCACCAGGCGCTCGCTGATCACGATCGCGTCCTCGAAGTTGTGCCCGTACCAGGGCATGAATGCGACGGTGACGTTGCGACCGAGAGCCAGAGCTCCGAAGTCGGTGGACGCGCCGTCCGCGATGACCTGGCCCGCGGCGATCTTCTGGCCGACCTCCACGATCGGGCGCTGGTTGATCGCCGTATCCTGATTCGTGCGCCAGAACTTCTTGAGCCGGTACCGGTCGTACTGGGACAACCGGGCCAGCGGAGCCTCGTCCTTCGACTTGGAGGAGCCCGTGTCGATCACGATCTCCTCTGCCGTGACGTGGGTTACGATTCCACCGCGCCGAGCCGACACCACGGACCCTGAATCCTTCGCGACCTTCTCCTCCAGGCCGGTTCCTGCAAACGGCGCCGCGGGGAACAGCAACGGAACAGCCTGCCGCTGCATGTTCGAACCCATGAGCGCTCGGTTCGCGTCGTCGTGCTCGAGGAACGGAATCAGCGCGGGCGACACGGCCACCAGCTGGTCCGGCGCCACGTCCATGAAATCGATCTCGTCGCTTGGCAGCAGGGGATAGTCATCCCGGCGCCGGCACAGTACGAGATCGCGGACGAATGTACCGTCCGGCGCGACCTCGGCGTTCGCCTGGGCGACCGTATAGTCTTCCTCTTCGCTGGCCGACAGCCACTGCAATTCGTCCGTCACCTTACCGTCGATGACCTTCCGATACGGCGTCTCCAGGAATCCGAGCTCGTTGAGCCTGGAGAATGTGGTCATCGACGTGATGAGCCCGATGTTCGGACCCTCAGGGGTCTCGATCGGGCACATCCGGCCGTAGTGCGAATAGTGAACGTCGCGTACCTCGAATCCGGCCCGCTCACGGCTCAGGCCTCCCGGGCCGAGTGCACTCAGGCGCCGCTTGTGCGTGAGCTCGGACAGCGGGTTCGTCTGGTCCATGAACTGGCTGAGCTGCGAACTGCCGAAGAACGCCTGAATTACGGCGCTCACCGTCCGCGCGTTGACGAGGTCATCGATCGACATCTTGTCCGGGTCGCTGTTGATCGACATCCGCTCCCGAACCAGTCGCGCCATGCGCGACAGGCCTACGGAGAACTGGTTCGCGATCAACTCGCCGATCGACCTCACCCGCCGATTGCCCAGGTGGTCGATATCGTCTGTGTATCCCCGCCCTTCGTGGAGCTCGATCAGATACCGGACGATCGCCACGAAGTCCGATGGTTCCAGCACCACCACCTCGCCGTCAGGAAGCTCGAAGTCGAGCATGCGGTAGACTTCCCGCAGACGGTGGTTGACCTTGTGACGTCCGACCCTGCCCAGATCGTAGCGCTTCGGGTTGAAAAACAGCCTGTCCAGCGCTGTTCGCGCCGTCGCCAGATTCGGCGCTTCGCCCGGGCGGACGAGAGAGTAGATGCTGTGCAGTGCATCCGCCTCGCCGTGCGTCGGATCCTTGGCCAGAGTGTTCTTGATCAGAGGCGACTCACCCCTGGGACCGCCGGTGAACACCAGCGCATCACGGATCTTCTTTTCTTTCAAGCGGGTGAACTGCTTCTCGTCGAATTCGTCACCCTTCTCGGCGAGCACCTCACCCGTCTTCGGGTCCACGACATCCGCCGCCAGCCTCGGCTTCTGGCTCCAGTCACGCCGCATTACGAGGTCCTCATACGAACCCCTGAGCGGAATGAACGCGGCACTCGAGAACACCTCGATCGCCGGGACGTTCGCACGTACCAGCCGCTCGACGAGTTCGTCCGTGACCTCTTCTGTACGGCGCGCGAGGAATGCCTCGGGGTTGTCGTAGGCGTCGATCTTCTTGATGCCGGCCGTCTTGAACCGCCGGAGGAGCGTGTCGTCCAGCTTTTCTCCGACCCTGGCCAGCGACTCCCCGGACTCCGGGTCATCGATATCCGCCGCGAGCCAGAACGGAGTCTCTTCGTCCTTCGGATCGAAACCCTTGAGCTCGACCTTCACGGGCTTCGCGCCGGCTTCCTTGTCGAGGATCGAACTGGCCACGAGGGTCCCGATCACTTCACGCCGGGCGGTCCGATCCTCGGCGATTTCCTCCATCGCGACTTCCCGAACCGTATAGAACAGCTCGAGAATGTCGGCGTTGGTACCGTATCCGAATGCGCGCAGCAGTGCGGTGGCCGGAAACTTCTTCCGCTTGTCGATATGGACGTGAATCACGTCGTGAATATCAAGCGTGAATTCGACCCACGATCCGCGGAACGGGATGATCCGTGCGGAAAACAGCCGTGTTCCGTTCGGATGGACATTTTCCTCGAATACGACGCCGGGGGAACGGTGCAGCTGGCTCACGATTACCCGCTCTGCACCGTTTACGACGAACGTACCCTGCTCCGTGAGCAGTGGGAGATCTCCGAGATACACTTCCTTCTCGAGGATGTCCGCCGGACGCTTCTCGCCTTCGCCGAGGTCCTCGAACATGACGAGCCGCAGAGTCGCCTTGAGCGGAGCGGCGAACGTCATGTCGCGCTCCATGCACTCCTCGACCGAGTACTTCGGCTCGCCGATCGCGTAGTCCACGAACTCGAGCGAATAGTTCTCGTTCACGTCGGTTATCGGGAAGATTTCCTGGAATACCCGCTCCAGACCGACGTCCTGACGCCCCGCCTCGGGACCGGACCTCAACAGGCGGTCGAACGCCTCCAGCTGCACTTCGAGGAAGTGCGGCATGGGCATCGGTGTATCCAGCTTCGCGAAGGAGACTACGGAATCGTTCTTCATCGATGTCGCCAACTTCGTTCACCCCTCGAATTCGAATGGGCTCGCCCGATCAGTACGTAGACATAGAGGCGCACGAAGCCCCTCGCCCAGCCGGAGCCGTGAGGCTCCGCCGGGTCGACGGGGCGCCGTGCGCGCATCAGATTCTGTCGGACGAAGCGTTCCTGCATTCCGAGCCACGGTCTGAGTCAGCTGTGCGGCGGAAACGCGACGATCGCGCCCCCCCTCACAGCGTTACTTCAACTCGACAGTGGCTCCCTGCTCTTCGAGCTTCGCCTTGATTACCTCGGCCTCTTCCTTCTCAACACCCTCCTTGACTGCCTTGGGGGCGTTGTCCACGAGGTCCTTGGCTTCCTTCAGACCGAGATCCGTGACCTCGCGAACGACCTTGATCACCTGGATCTTCTTGTCGCCCACGCCCACGAGCATGACGTCGAACTCCGTCTGCTCCTCGGCCGCGGCATCACCGGCGCCGGGCATTGCGCCCCCGACGGCCATGGCCACCGGAGCGGCTGCCGTGACGCCGAACTTGTCTTCCATCATTTCCTTCAGCTCTGCCGCCTCGAGGACGGTAAGAGAGCCGATTGCCTCTAGCAGTTCTTCAACCTTGCTCATTGACCACGTACTCCCTGCGTTGTTGCCAAACATCGAGCCGGTGTGGAGAAGCCGCACCGAGCCCCCTTCGAGGGTCGGGCGGACTCAGTCCTGCCCTTCTCCCTTCTTTGCTACCTCTTCAACCATGTATGCGATGTCTCGCATCAGCCCGCCGAGGACGCCAGCAATGCCTCCGACAGATGCCGTCAATGCTCCGGCAATCGAACCGAGCAGTGCATCTTTCCCGGGAAGATCTGCCAGTCGAGCAACATCCGCGGGCTGAACCGTGCGCCTTTCGACGACCCCCACCCGGACAACGGGCCTGTTGTCGTGCTCCTTGGCGAAGTCGCGCACGACCTTTGCCGGGGCCACCGGGTCATCACCGGCAAGGACGAGCCCGGTCGGACCGGTCAGGTACTCCTCGAGCCCATCCAGATCGAGTCCTTCGAGCGCGCGAATCGCCAGCGTGTTCTTAACGACACGAAATGCCGCCCCGGACTCACGCAGCTTGGCCCGCAACTCTCCCTGGGCCTCAACGTCCAGCCCGGTGAAATCCGTCACGTAGACGGCTTCCGCCTGATCGAGGCTGTCGGCAATCCCCGCCGTGATCGTCTTCTTCTCGTCGATTCTCATTCCGACGTTCTCCCGTCGCTCAGCGGTAGCCGGTCGGGTCGATGGAGATTCCCGGACCCATCGTACTGCTTACCGTTACGGACTTTATGTAAGTGCCCTTGGCCGCGGACGGCCGATTCCGCTTGATCGCATCCATCAGCGCCTCGAAATTCTCGCTGAGGCTTCCGGACTCGAAGCTCACCTTGCCGATCGGCGCGTGTACGTTGCCGAACTTGTCCACTCGAAACTCGATCTTTCCGGCCTTGGCTTCCTGCACGGCGCGGCCGACATCCATCGTTACCGTTCCGGCTTTGGGTGTCGGCATGAGCCCGCGCGGTCCGAGCACACGACCGAGCTTCGCGACATCCTTCATCAGATCCGGCGTGGCAATCGCCACGTCGAAATCGAGCCAGCCTCCCTCGATCTTCTCGATGAATTCCTTCCCCACGAAGTCCGCGCCGGCTTCCTCGGCCTCGCGAGCCTTGTCACCCTGTGCCAGGGCGAGGACTCGAACCGTGCGCCCGGTACCGGCCGGGAGGATCACGGTACCTCGCACGATCTGATCGGCATGTCTCGGATCGACACCCAGGCGCACCGCGACATCGATCGTTTCGTCGAACTTCGCGAAGGCCATCTCCCGAACCCGCTCGATCGCCTCGGTCGGCTCGACGAAGACATCCACCTCGATGTCCGTAGCCGCGCTTCGATAATTCTTTCCGTGCCTCGCCATCAGTCCGCCACCTCGATCCCCATCGACCTGGCCGTGCCGGCGATCATCCGCGCGCCTGCATCGAGGTCGTTCGCATTCAGGTCTTCCATCTTGATCTCGGCGATCTTCTTCAACTGGGTCTGGGTCACCTTGGCGATCTTATTCCGGTTCGGCTCCGCAGAGCCCGATGCCAGTCCCAACTCCTTCTTGAGCAGTACAGCCGCCGGAGGCGTCTTCGTGATGAACGAGAAGCTCCGGTCCGCGTAGACCGTGATCACGACCGGGATGATCATACCCGGCTGATTCGAGGTCTTGGCATTGAACTGCTTACAGAACTCCATGATGTTCGCACCATGCTGCCCCAGCGCTGGACCTACCGGCGGCGCCGGCGTGGCCATCCCGGCCGGGATCTGCAGCTTTATGTACGCCATCACTTTCTTAGTCGATTTCTTCGCCATCTCTCGCCTCGTGGGTCCGTCAGTATTCCCGGGTCCGTCAGTATCCCTTCAGCTGCGTATAGTCCAGCTCCACGCTGGTCGGCCTGCCGAACAGGCTGACCTGGACGCGCACCTTGCCCTTGTCCGGAATGATCTCCTCGACCGTCCCGCTGAAGTCGCTGAACGGACCCTCGGTGACCTCTACCACCTGTCCGACGTCGAACGGGATCTCCTGCTTCGGACCCTCTTCTTCGACTTCTTCCGCCACTCCGAGGATCTTGTTCACCTCGTCGTTACGTAGCGGCTGAGGATTCGATCCTCCGCCGAGAAACTTGATTACGCTCGGGGTGCTGGTGATCAGAAACATGGATTCCTGGTTCAGGACCATGCTTACCAACACGTAGCCCGGGTACAGCCGTTTCGTCGACCGGACCTTTTTGCCGCCCTTGATCTCGACGACCTCGCGGGTCGGTACGATGACTTCGCGGATGTCCCGCTCTTCCGGCTCCGCGCCGAGTTCTGCGATCTTCCTCTCGAGCAGCGACTTGACCTTATTCTCGTGTCCCGAGTAGGTCTGAATCGCGAACCACTGCGCCTCGCTCATTTCGTCTTTCGTCTCAACCACTGAACAGACCAACGAATCCGCGGACGAAGGCCGAGAACACCGAGTCCATCAACCCGATGATGATCGCGAGCACGATGACGAACACGAGAATGACGGCCGTGGCGTTCCGCAGCTGCTCGCGGTCGGGCCACGTGACCTTCTTCATCTCCGCCTGCACGCCCTCGAAGAACTCCTGCATTCCTCGGATCCCGACCATCTATCGTTCGTCTCCCATCTGATTTCGACACCCGCCCGGTGGACGGAAACGCCGGCTCCTTCCGCTCGAGTCGAGCGAAATCGAGGCCCGGATCAGAGATCCGGGGCCCGGAGCCGGCGTCGCTGACACGCTTGGCGCGTCAGCGCGTTTCTTTGTGTTCCGTATGCGCATCGCAACGGGGGCAATACTTTTTGTACTCCACCCGCTGCGGATGTTTCCGCTTGTTCTTCGTCGTCGAGTAATTCCGCTCTTTGCACTGCGTGCACTCGAGCGTGATCTGGTCTCTATTCGATGCCATTCCGATTTACTCGATGATGTCGGTGACGACGCCGGCGCCGACGGTCCGTCCGCCTTCGCGGATCGCGAATCGCAGTTCCTTGTCCATCGCGATCGGCGTGATCAACTCCACTTCCATGTT
>JBDGUY010000039.1:0-16515 GCA_039585935.1 Gemmatimonadota bacterium | reverse complement strand
CTCACCCATCAGGGCGAGGGAGGAGATCTCGATCTTGTCTCCGACCTTGATCGGCTGCTCGAAGATCAGGATGAACCCCGAAACGAAGTTGTTGACGATGTTCTGGAGCCCGAATCCGATACCCACACCGAGCGCGCCGGCGAGCACCGCCATCTGCCCGCCACCGATTCCTGCCGACGCGGCCGCGAACATGATTCCAATCAGTAGAATCGCCCACTGCGCCAGCGTCGACCAGGCGTCCGCCTGTCCGGGTGATATCGACAGGCTGGCGAGGATGTCGTCCCGCAGCACGGTCCGAACGATCCGCCCGATCCAGGTGGCGAGCCACAGGATCAGGAAGAACAGCATCACGTTGCCGATCGAGATATCGATGGCGCCGATCGAGAACTCGTGGGTGATCGTCGCCCCGATCCAGGAGAACAGCTCCCGGTCCGATCCGAACCAGCTGAGCGTTCCCCACACCCAGACCGCCAGAGCGAACAACCTGATGGACCTTTTGACCAGCCGGAGCACGCGTTGCCCGTTGTCGCGAAACGCTCGCGACCGGGCCAGCAGAGGACTGAACGTGACTCCACGGGCTACCCCGGTCAGGACCGTCGCCGTGAGAGCGACGACGAGCGCCAGGTAGGCACTGGGAATCAGCCCCTGGATCAACAGTTCCGCCAGGTTGACCCAACCCGCGATGTTGAGCAGGACGGACACGGCCGCGATCCCGACCGCGATCCGTGATCCCAGGTTCAACAGCCTCCGCCAGCCGTCTTTGACCCATGTCCAGTTCTCAGACTCCGGATCGCGGACCACCGATAGCGCCCAGACGGTGGTACCGACTGCGAGTCCGAGAATCGCCAGCCGATGGGCCAGCGTTCCCGGTGGAAGAAACGTCGTGAGCCGGGAACCGAAGAACAGCGCGAGCAGCCAGTACACGCTACCGGCGCGATCCTCGCGTATCAGCGGAGGGAGCAGCAGGGCCACCGGGACCATGGATAGAACCAGCATTGCGTCGACGAGGAAGAACGACGCGTGCGGGTAAATCCAGGAGGTGGCCAGCAGAGCCGTCAGGGCCGCAGCCGCGTACGGCTTCGAAAGCACGTACCTGGCCGTGCCGAGATCGGGGTCATCCGGCCAGGATTGACTCCCGGACCGAAGACGGAGAAACAGGGCCACCATGAGGAAGAACAACAACAGGTGGATCAGCAACCGGTCCCGATCCGCGCTCAACGACTGGGAGAATGCGCGCACATCAGAAACGACGAAGTCCCACATGTCTCCGACCAGCGGCCGGCCGCTGCCCAGAACCGCCAGCGGTCTCCACAGCGGCGGAGCATCCCGATACAGCAACTGCCTGCGGTGAGTCGCCTCCACGACCTGCAGTTGACCGAGAGCCGTGTCGATCCGGCTGCCCGTCGTCGCAATCTCTTCTCCCGCCTCCAGCAGTACCAGCAGGACGGAATCGATCGCGACCCCGGCTGAGTCGGCGGTTGCCAGAATCCGTTGGATTCCAGAGATGAACGCCGGCGCCGCAAGCGAATCTACTCCCAGAGAATCTCTGGTGAGCACCCACTCGATCTCGATTCTCTTGAGATACTGCTGGTCGGCTTCGAGCTCCAGGAAACTCTTCTGGAGGCTCTGGCTTCTAGCGCTCAGCCTGCGTTGCTCGCGCTCGATGCTGTTGCGGAAGTTGTCGATATCGGAGCTATGTAGATCCTGCAGGGCGACACGGTCGAAATTGTCGAGTATCGCCGTTACACCGACCAGGATGTCATCGAGGTCAAGCTGCGTGTCCGAGTAGCCCGCGGTACGGGCCATATCACGCTGGATCTTCCTCAGACGCTCGACATCCTGCTCGAGTCGGACAGGGACACTCTCGAGCGGAATGGGGGCCGGCGGCGCGAGCTCAGATGGGAGCGCTGCTGAATCCGCCTGTTGCGTCAGTCCGGAAGCCGGGCTGTCCTGTGGGAAAAGGTCGGCAGGCGACAGCAGAGAGGCCGCGGCCAGCAGGCCGTACGCAACGCCCCGTCGCAGGTTCAACACCTGCTCACATCCGGCTGAGATCTGGCGACCACCGGGTACGCTCCCCCTCAAGTCTGACCGGAGATATGCTCGCCGATCAGAATTCGACTGATTTCTTCACGCTGGATCTGGTTCGTTCCCTCGTAGATCTGCGTGATCTTCGCGTCACGCATGAACTTCTCGATCGGGTAGTCCCGCATGTAGCCGGAGCCCCCGAACACCTGGACGGCATCCGTCGTCACGCGCATCGCGACATCCGACGCGAAGCACTTGGACATCGCCGAGTAGATGGTCGATCGATCCTTGGGGTTGCCGTCGATATGCCTGGATGTGGCGTAGATCAATGCCCGTGCAGCCTCGACCTGCATCGCCATGTCCGCCAGCAGGAACCGCAGGCCCTGGAATGAGGAAACGGGTGAGCCGAACTGTTTGCGCGTGATCGCCCAGTCTACCGCGAGATCGAGCGCGCCCTGCGCGATCCCCAGTGCCTGCGCGCCGACGCCTGGCCGCGACGCATCGAATGTCTTCATGGCGGTGATGAAGCCCGTCCCCTCGCGGCCGAGCAGGTTCTCGACCGGGACTCGGCAGTCCTCGAATACCAGTTCCCGGGTCGAGGAGGCCCGGATGCCCATCTTGTCCTCTTCCTTCCCGAAGCTGAATCCGGGAGTCCCCTTCTCGACCACGAGAGTACTGGCGCCGCGCGGGCCCTTCTCCGGATTCGTCATCACGACGACGGTGTATACCTCGGCGTCCCCCCCATTCGTGATCCACTGCTTGATACCGTTCACCACGTAGTGGTCTCCGTCCCGGATTGCCGTCGTCCGGATTCCCGCTGCGTCGGAGCCGGCTTGTGGCTCGGTGAGCGCGAATGCCGCCAGACGTTTGCCAGCCGCGATCGCTGGCAGATACTTCGCCTTCTGCTCGTCGCTCGCCTTCGAGATTTCCTCGGTGACGAGCACCATGTTCATCGTGCGATCGGCAGCGCCGATGCCGCCGTATTCTTCATCGATGTACACGCCGAACAGCCCCGCCTCGGCCATCTTCTCGACCACCGGCCAGGGGAATTCCCCATTCCGATCGTATTCAGCCGCCACCGGCCGGACGACCTCGTCCGCGATCGTCGTCGCCATCTCGCGGATCATCTTGTGTTCGTCGGTCAGAAAATAATCGAGCACGTCACATCTCCTCAAACGGGATTCGTGAATTCAGGTCCACAACATCGGGTGCTGCACCCAGGTCTCGCCCTTCTCGAACAGAATCCGCACCAGCTGCTCCGGAGCCAGCTCCCGGAACGATCCAACGTCCAGCCTGCCCTCCAGACTCCGCGGCGTCGCGAGGCCTTGCAGGGTCTCGACCAGCAGCTTCCCGTCCAGGTTCACCTCGCGCAGAGAAACCTTCACACGGCCTTCCTCGACCGACGCGACGAAATCACCCTCGGGATGCAGGCCCTCGTACGTGTCCGCCATCTCCTGCAAACCTGCCGCGGCCGTATCCGGGTCACGCGCGCCGAACGTCACCTCGCCGTTCAACCGGTGATTCCACGGTTCGTTCACGATCTCATGACCATCGCTCCACGCGCGCTTCGTCGCCCCGGTATAGCCCGGACGGGCCCACTGAATTTGCAGCGAACCTCCCCGTTCGACGCGGAGGCGAACCAGGCGGCCGGTCTCTTCGACACCGAGAGGATTCTGACCAGTTCCACCGTCACCGCCGGGAGCACCGGCTCGTCCGTCGGTTCGATGTGCCGGACGATGATCGAGCGACTGGGCGGATCGTACTCGAGCCAGTCCCCGGGAATCGCGACGAGTTCGCGCTGCACGGACTCGGGGAGAGCGCCGACCACGACTCGGCCCTGACAGCCGGGCTGATACGCCATCTATTCCTCCGATAGTAAATCCGACGGGAGCGTACAGGTTCGGTCCCATCAGCCCCCAAGGGACAACCGACCGCGCCGATGTGCAATGGCGGCTCAGAAAGCTATATTCGCGCCTCACGGTTCCCGTGGACGGAAGCAGCTGGCGACCGTCCTGCTACAATCCGAACTCCGGCGCAGATCCGACATGCCTGACATCGTTTTCTTCAACGGCTCGTATCTCGACAGAGACCAGGTCCGGATATCACCCGACGACCGTGGGTTCCTGTTCGCCGATGGAATCTACGAGGTCGTCCGCTTCTATGACGGCCGCCCGTTCGAACTCCAGGCCCACCTCGCACGCATGGTCGATGGCCTGCGCTCACTGCGCATCGATGGCGTAGAGGCGGGCACGATCGAAATGGTGGTCACCGAGTTGCGGGACCGGAACGGGCTGTCGGATTCGGACGCGCTGCTGTACCTGCAGATCACCCGAGGCGTGGCGCCGCGGGTGCACCACTTCCCGGATGAGAAGACCGAGCCGACGGTGTTCGTATCGATCCGAGCGTTCTCCCCGTCAGTGGACCCAACCGTCGGCGCCGCGGTGATCACCGCGCCCGACCACCGCTGGACCCGCTGCGACATCAAGTCCGTGGCACTGCTTCCCAATTGCATGGCGGCGCAGGACGCCCACGAGGCCGGCGCAATCGAGGCAGTTCTGGTGCGGGACGGCGTGGCGCTGGAGGGCACCCGGTCGAGCTTCTTCGGAGTGATCGATGGCGAGGTCCGGACGGCGCCTCGCAGCAACTATATCCTGCCGAGCGTCACACGGGCCGTGACCCTCGAGCTATGCCGGGAACACCGCATCCCCTGTGATGAACGACCAATCCTGCTCGAGGAACTCGAAGTCGCTGATGAGCTGTTCCTCGTCGGCACTACGACGGAGATCCTGCCGATCATCCAGGTGGACGGCTGGAAGGTGCGAGACGGCCGACCCGGACCGGTCGGCCTCCGGCTGGCGGAACTGTTTCGCGCCCGGACGAAATCTGCAGCGCGCTGACGAGCCGCTGCCTGCATTCGGGACCTGTTACCAGCGCACCTTGTCCGCCGGCACCCAGCGCGCGTCCCCGTCGAATCCACGGCTGTGCGTCAGCCGACGCTGACCGCTCCCATCCGGACGCATCACGTAGACCTCCCAGTCGCCATCCCGACTCGACTGAAACGTGATCCAGTCACCGTCCGGAGACCACGAGGCGATCAGGTCCACGTTTCCGTGATTCGTGAGATTGCGGACCGTCGTCCCCAGCCGGTCCGAGACGAAGATGTCGGGATTCCCTCCGGGGGGCCGAGTCGAATCGAACAGGATCTGCGTCCCATCGGGAGACCACGACGGATTCGTGTCGTTGGATCGGTTCCGCGTGATGTTCCTCGGCGTCCCGCCCCATACATCGATCGTGTAGATCTCCGAATTCCGGTCCCTGAATGATGTGAAGGCCAGGGTCCGACCATCTGGTGACCAGGCCGGCTGTCCGTCGTCACTCTCGTGGCTCGTGATCCTGCGCTCTCCCGTCCCATCAAGTCTCGAAACGTAGATGTCCTGGTTTCCATTCCGACCAGCTGCATAGGCGATCCACTCGCCGTCAGGGGAGGGTACGGGAGCATTTCTGCCGACCGGGTTTGCAGCCACGAATACCGCCGTGTCTCTTTCGAAGCTCATGCGATAGAAGCCCGGATCAGGCCGGCGCTCTGACAGGAAGTACAGCAACTCGGCCTCGCTGGCCCAGCGCGGCGCGAAGTCGGGCTCGGGTGCAAACGTCAGTTGGCGCATCCGGGCCCCCGAGATATCCATTACGTACAGATCGCCCTGCCCCGTGCGTTCGGACATGAACACGAACGCAGGAGGTGCGACACCACCCTCGGACCACATTCCGACCGTCGGATCGTCCTCGAGAGGAGCTCCGCCGCAACCCGTGACCGCGAGAGCCAGGATCCCGGTCAGGATGGCCAGGTGGGTGATCCAATTGTAGAGAAGCGACAGACGGGCAGTCGTGATCATGGAGGGCAGTCCCATGGAAAGCGTTCACAAACTGGGCATCGGTCGGTTTAATGTAGGAATAGACTACACTTCAGGCCACGGCAGGGACCGAGCGTCGCGTACGGCGGGAATGCGGCGGGGAGGAGACGGTCGGCCCCGGCTGCGCCGCCCGTCTCCTGGGGAAGGTCTCCGTGAACCGGGTCCTGTCAGACCCGGTCGAACTCGATCTCGCCCGGTGGACCGATCGAGACCCGCCGAAGCGTCACCTCTTCCAGCGCGAGTTCCGGCGCGTCCACTCGCGGCTCCGCGACTCCGGAGACCGGAGCGGGCGACGGCGGCACCAGCACGGCGGATACGAACGGCTCCTCGAACGCCAGGCCGGCCGGTACCGGTGCGGGCGCCTCGATCGCGACCGGGCCGGGCGCCTCTGGCACCGCATCCGTCGCGAGATCAGTGACCACCACTCCCGCCGGAACGGTCGCGGCGCCGAATACCAGGGCTCCTGTCAGGATCGACTTCACGGTCAGCATCTTCCCCTCCCATCATCGTCCACATCCACGTATCACCACGGTCGCAGTAGTGGAGAGCAACGCCCGTGCCAGACAGATGTCTACCTGGTAATCGTTGATTCTGGAATCGTTTAGATGACTGTGGCACGCCTGGCAGAATGCTGAATATGTCCGGATCCGGGATGGGCGATTCCGGATCCGGACGCGCGAACTTCCGACTCAGCGGCTTTCGGCCTCTCCGTCCACGTGCCACGCGACTTCGCCACCGATGATCGTGTACACGGCGTAGGTGCCCGGTATCTCTTCCTCCGGGACCGTGAGGATATCGCGCGACAGAACCGTGACATCCGCCAGCTTTCCGGTCTCGATCGATCCCCGATCTGCTTCGGCGTGCGCCCCGTAGGCTGCTCCGATCGTGTACGAAGCGAGACCCTCCTCCCTCGTCATCAGGTGGTGGGGATTGAACACCTCACCCTCGATGGTGCGTCCGGTCACCGAGCCGTAGTAGGAGGCGATCGGATCGACACTCTCGACCGGGGCATCGGTTCCGTTCATGACCACGACCCCATCATCCAGCAGGTCCCGGAATGGGAAGGCCCGGACCCGGGTGCGCTCGGCGCCGAGACGGTCCGGCGTCCACGGCCCGTCCGATATGGAGTGAATACCCTGCATCGCCGCGATGACTTCCAGCGGAGCGAACCGCTTCACGTCGTCCGGATGGAGAATCTGCGCGTGCTCGATCCGAAAACGTGCATCGACCGCGGCATCCGGGTTTGCGGTGAACGCCGCTTCGTAGACGTCGAGCACTTCCCGATTCGCCCGGTCACCGATCGCATGCGTGCACAGCTGGAAGCCGTGCGTCAGGGCGAGGTCTGCTACCTCCCGTATCCGTTCCATGGGGACGGTATTGTGCCCGGTGCTGCCGGGTTCGTCCGCGTAGGGCTCGAGCAGCCACGCCCCCCTCGAGCCGAGCGCCCCGTCCGAATAGGCCTTGATGGCCCGTACGGTGAGTCGGTGGTCGAGATCGTCCACGACTCGGACGGCATCCAGCGTGGCTGGCGTCGCATGTTCTTCGGAAAGCATGGCCCACAGCCGAAGGTTCACCACCTCGTCCGAGATCGCCATGCGGTAGGATTCGATGTCATCCGGAGACACCCCCGCGTCCTGGAACGTCGTGATTCCGTGGCGGATCGCCTCCTGGTCCGCGAGCCGGATGATTTCCCGAGTCCGGGCTCTCAACTGCTCCTCAGGCAGGGCTTCCAGCCAGGCGTCATAGGCGTCGCCTACCAGGTTCTCGGCATTCTCCACGAATACACCGCTCGGACGGCCGTCCGGGAGACGCAGGATCTCACCGCCCTCGGGCGAAGGGGTGTCCAGGCCGACCCCGGCAGCCTCCATTGCCCGTGCGTTGGCGAGGATCGCGTGTCCGCTGGCATGGTCGAGCAAAACCGGGTTGTCCGGCGATACCGCGCTGAGCGCGTCGTGGACGGGAAATCCCCGCACCGATACCTCGACCGGCGTATCCCACTTGCTCTGGTGCCACCCACGTCCGACGATCCAGGTGCCAGGAGGTGCCTCGCGGGCCGCCTGCTCTACCCTGGCGACGATTTCATCCCACGACCGGGTATCCATCAGAGGCACACCCAGCAGGGCCCTGCCGAGATTCATGAAATGCGCGTGTCCCTCGATCAAGCCCGGAACCGCGAGTCGGCCCTGGATGTCCAGGATTTCGGTGTCGGGACCAATCCAGGACTCGACGGCGCTCTCGTCTCCGACCCAGGAGATCCGACCATCCGTCATTGCCACGGCGGATGCCCTGGGATTGGATGCGTCCATTGTCACCACGTTTCCGTTTCGCAGCACGAGGTCCGCGGGCGCCGCGGCCACACCTGAGTCCTCGCCGCAGCCGGCCACGCCAGCCAGCACCAATACGGTCAGCGAGCACCCGAGCGACCTGCGAAGGAGCTTCCTGATGTCGGCATTCATGACAACACCTTGATTCATGACGGTATCCTGATTCATTGCAGAAGCCTGGTGATGGCCGTTCAAGGGATCAGCCAGACGATTCCGACCGCGATCGCCGCGAGTCCCAGTGACAGCAGCAGAATCCGATAGGCCCGGGTCCCGCTCTTCGAACTCCGGCTCGCGAGCCGGCCGATCAGCGCCGCGAAGCCCGTCATCGCCGCGACGGTCCCGAGGCCGAAAGACGCGACATAGGTGATTGCGGCCCCCCGGGTCGGAAGAGCCAGGGCGGGTAACACACCCAGAAAATGAGCGCTCCCGGCCAGGCCGTGCAGCACGCCGACCCCCAGCGCCGCAGCGGAAGTCCTGGCGTGGACGTGGCTTCCACCATGCGGGTGATCGGGCTCGGCCGCGTGCTCGTCGTGCGGGGCGCTGCGAGCCCGGGCGGCGTGGCCGTGCACGTGCAAATGCGCGTGCTGTGTCCCGTCGTGCCTGTGCTCGTGACTGTGGACGCTCTGGCTGGTGGCCCGCCAGATCCCCCAGGCCCCGATGCCGATCAGCACCAGGCCGACAATCCGCTCGCTCCACTCGGACAGGCGGTCCAGGGGAAGCAGTTCGCGGATCAGGATCGCTGCGATTCCGACGACCACGACACCGCCGGCATGCCCGAGTCCCCAGTACAACCCGGAACGCCAGGGGCTGACCTTGCCATTCGCCGCGAGCGGCGCCACGGCAGCGAGGTGGTCGGGACCCGCCAGCACGTGTACGGCTCCCGCCGTGAGTCCCGCGATGATCGTCTGCAGCAAACGCGTCTCGACCCGAAGTCGTTTCGTAGCACGCTACCCGATCGCCGGGAGCGCGCCGATGAACGGAGGAGTCTACACGGCGAACCCGACATGCCGCCACGCCGGGCTGATCCGCTGAAGCACGACGGTCCTCCGGTTGCTTGACGCGCGAGCCAGCGTCGGCCCACACTTCCTGAAACCTCCACCACGGGGACTCCGCGCATGCCCGAGTATTCTCTGAACGTCAATGGCTCTCCTCGCACCGTAGACGTGCCGGCCGACACGCCCCTGCTGTGGGTGCTGCGTGACGAACTGCAGCTCACGGGCACGAAGTACGGTTGCGGCACGGGTCAGTGCCGATCGTGCACCGTGCTGCTGGACGGAGACGTGGCCTTTGCCTGCCTGCTCCCGGTCGAGAGCGTCGGGGACCGGGCGGTCAGGACCATCGAGGGCCTGTCCGACGATCTCAGCCACCCGGTGCAGAAGGCCTGGATCGAGGTGGACGTCCCGCAGTGCGGCTGGTGTCAGCCGGGTCAAATCATGACCGCTGCCGCGCTGCTGGCGGAGCATCCGGATCCGACCGACGAGCAGATCGACGAGTGGATGTCGCCCGTCCTCTGCCGTTGCGGCACGTACAACCGGATTCGGAAGGCGATTCGCGTCGCCGCGAAGGAGGGCGGACGATGAGTGGGCACGAGGTCTCGAGACGGACGTTCATCCAGGTCAGCGGAGGAGCCGGCGCCGGACTGGTGCTCGGCTTCAGCCTGGTGGGTTGCCGCAGGCCGGCCGTTGCCACGGGCGCACTGGATCCGGGAGCACTGAACGCGTGGATCCGAATCGGGACCGACGAGTCCGTCACATTCGTGATCAGCGAGTCGGAGATGGGCCAGGGAGTCCACACGGCACTGGCGATGCTGCTGGCCGAAGAACTCGAGGTGGACTGGTCCCTCGTCCGCACCGAACACGCGCCTGCCGACCGGACACGGTACGGCCGACAGAGCACCGGCGGATCCACCAGCATCCGCACCAACCACGAGCGGCTCAGGAACGCGGGTGCTTCGGCCCGGGAGATGCTTGTCGCGGCCGGTGCGGCCCGGTGGGACGTTCCGGCGTCCGAGTGCAGGGCGGAAGACGGACAGGTTCTGCACGCCTCGTCGGGTCGCAGCCTGTCGTATGGCAGCCTGGCCGATGATGCTGCGCTGCTGCCAGCGCCTGACGATCCAGCCCTCAAGGATCCCAAGGATTTCCGGCTGGTTGGCAAGCGGATGCCGCGGCTCGACTCCCCGGACAAGGTCGACGGTTCCGCGATGTTCGGACTCGACGTGAGCGTCCCCGGCATGCTCACGGCGCTGGTGGCGCGTCCCCCGGCATTCGGTGGCTCCGTGCGCAGCTTCGACGCGGCCGCCACACTCGCCGTGCCGGGCGTTCGCCAGGTGGTGGCGATCCCGACCGGAGTCGTGGTGGCGGCCGACGGATTCTGGGCCGCGAAGCGGGGCCGGGACGCGTTGAGCGTCGAGTGGGACGCAGGAGAGTTCGGCGACGCGTCGGACGCCAGCATCCGTGTACTCTGCCGGGAGCTGGCGGATGACGGAGCTGTCGTGGCAGACAAAGGTGATGTGGAAGAGGCGCGGGCGGCCGCGAGGACGAGAATCGACGCCGAGTACGACGCGCCGTTCCTGGCGCACGCGACGATGGAACCGGTCAATTGTGTGGCCGACGTTCGCGATGACGAGTGCGACATCTGGACCGGAACGCAGGCCCAGACCTCAGCGCAGGACATCGCCGCAGAGATCACGGGACTCCGGGTCGAGCAGGTCAAGGTTCACACCACGATGCTCGGTGGCGGGTTCGGCCGCCGCTCACGCAACGATTTCGTAGCCGAGGCGGTGCATGCGTCGAAGGCGCTCGGTGCACCGGTCAAGGTCGTCTACACCCGCGAAGATGACATGCGGGCCGGCTCGTATCGGCCCGTGGCCTACAACCGGTTCTCCGGTGCCGTGGATGAGAGCGGGAACCCTGTGGCCTGGGAGCACCGGATCGTCAGCCCCTCGATCATCCGGAGCATCGGTGGACGGCTGCGGAACGGTGTGGACCCGACCGCGACGGAAAACGCCGGTGACCTGGGGTATGCAATCCCGAACCTCAAGGTCACCTACGCCGATCCCGAGCTCCCGGTGAGCGTCCATTTCTGGCGCTCCGTCTCGAACTCCCAGAACATCTACCTGACCGAGTGTTTTCTGGACGAACTCGCGGCCGCCGGAGGCCGCGACCCGCTCGAGCTTCGACTGTCGCTACTCGATGCACACCCGAGGCGTGCCCGTGCTCTGCGGCTTGCAGCGGAGAAGGCCGGATGGTCAGACCGTCGGGCGGTTGGCAGGGCGCTCGGCTGCGCGGTGGCGGAGTGCTTCGGCAGCATCGTGGCGCAGGTTACGGAGGTCGAGATCGTGGATGGCGAGGTCCGGGTACATCGCGTCGTATGCGCGATCGACTGCGGTATCGTGGTGAACCCCGACACGATCGAAGCCCAGGTCGAGAGCGGTGTCGCCTACGGCCTGTCGGCGGCCCTGTACGGAAAGATTTCGATCGAGAACGGAGGAGCCGTCGAGGGGAACTTCGATCGTTACCCGATCGTGCGGCTGCGTGACATGCCCGTGGTCGAAACGCACATCATCGCGGAGGGCGATCCAGTCGGAGGGATCGGCGAGGTAGGGCTACCCTGCATAGCTCCTGCCGTGTGCAACGCGCTGTTCGCGATTACCGGTGAGCCGATCCGCCGACTCCCGATCGGCGACCGGTTCAAGACCTGATCGGGCGTCCTGGCGAGTCCTGGCCCGGAGCTCAGGGGCTCGTCGTGTCGCGGCGGGCCCCGTGGTCGTAAACGCTGGGAGCCGACTGCTGGGGTGTGACCTTCCTTTCGTATTCGCGCGTACCCGTGACCCGACCTGAACGCTCCCGGTAGACCTTGTAGGTCCGTCCACCATAATCGGCGCTTTCGACTGGAACACGGATTCTCCACAGCCGGACGATCCAGCCGCCGTTGTCGATCCGGTCGTACGCTACCAACCCGGACGCTTCAGGACCGATACCCAGGTTCCTCGTGTCTCGCAGGCCGTCGTACTCGAAGTCGATGGTGCGCAGTTCCGAAGTCGCTCCATCTATCCACAGGGTGCCGCGGATATCTGGCCTTACCGGCGCTTGCGCCGGCTCGAACGCGAGACCGACGAGCCCGTCATTCCCCCGGACCGCACGGAAGCAATGGGTTTCCTGGAAGGTGTCCGACAGCAGGACCGTGGCGTCCGGTCCATAGAACGCCAGGCGGCCTCCCAGAGAGTCACGCACGAATCCCCGCTGCTGCAGATCCTCGGGGGACGGGACGTTGAACGGGCTCTGCCCCACAGCCGTAATGAAGTCCGTGTGCTCGCGCCCCACCGTGGTGTCGAACGGATCCACGAATCTCTCGAGGATTTCCGTTTCGAATACGATCGCGCCTTCGATGATTTCGCTTACCTGCAGGGCCTTTCGGACCTCGTCCCACAGGCGCCACACCGTCTCCCCTTCCTCCGGGTCGAGTCCGCAGACACCTGTCTTTTCGCTCTCCACCGTGATCGTGGGCAACGCCACCGGAACGCTCGACACTGCCAGCGGCACGGTCCGATCGGCGCTGGTGGCGAGCCGGAACGGCCCGGCAGTTGAAGAGGCAAATCCGATTCGCTCGACGCGAAGACTCCACTCGCCGGGTGCCGGCACTCTGATCACGTAGGCCCCGGTTCCCCCGGATACGGCCGACGCCGCTTCATCTCCGTCAGGCGACACGAGCAGCACGAGTGCGCCGGCGATCACGGTACCGGTACCCTCTTCGACCACCTGGCCGCGTAGCGTCTGCGCGACGGCTGGACGAACGGAGCCGATCGCGATCGCGACAGCGATCATGGCGACTGCGAACGGTCTCAGTCTGAAGGCCTCCACCACGACCGGCGGCACGTGGAGCCTGTTCGCGCTCATGACTCTGTCTCCATTCCCCGTGAACGCATGACCTCTGCGAGACCTGCCGCGATGAACGTCCACTGCAATTCCATCTGGTGCCGGACCGGCATCGCCCGCAGGCCAGCCTCGAACATCTCAGCCGACAGATCGCCATGATCCGAGACCGGATCCGAGAGGGCCGCACGCCACGCCACGATTCGCTGCCTCCATGCTACGAGTACCGGGTCCGGCGGGCCGGGCGATTCGCCCGCGCCCGGAGTCAAGAACAGAGGCATCTCGGATACCAGGGTGAGGGGATCACCGCCCAGGCTTCGGATCGCTTCCATGGAGCTGGGCCGGAACCGACCCGCCGTGTCAGGGTCATCCCTGGCCAGAAAGTAGTCCCGCATCGCCTGCGAGTCAGGTCGGGTGCAGAATCCCCGTTCGATTCTGTGAAACCCCTTCTCCCCTTGCCGCTCCACGTCGTGCAGCGTGTACCCGAGTTCCCGCGTTCGCCTGCCGCAGCTGGCCCGCAGGACCCGGGTCCGATCGATCCACCCCGGCTCGATCAGGTACCAGGGGCCGGCCGCGAATCCCATTCCGTGCAGGGAAGCGTGGAGGTCGAACGGCCTGTCCGCCTCGCGCCACCAGTCGTACACGGCCCTGCTCTCGGGCCGCCCACCTGCGTCCTCGACGTCCCGTGGGAATCCGAACTCCAGGTCGTCGCCAGGCAGCTCGCGGATCGCGCCGGCCAGCGTACGAACCGGATCGAACGAGTCGGGGATCGGAGTCTGCCATGCACGATTGCGTGCTTCTCCATCCGGGTTCACGTGCGGCACGATCCACCACTCGGCGGCACGCAGCAGTGGATCGTCGGGCGTCAGCGTGAGCAGGAACCCCGTGAGACGGCGAAGCAGTTCGGGGCCCACCGGCTCATCCGCGTGACACCCGGCGATCAGGCTCACTTGCAACGGACCGGACCCGAATCGATACCCGAGAATCGGGCGGCCTTCAAGAGACCGGCCGATCGTCCGGCCATTGTCCGGACGCACCTGCTCAGCAGCGAAAATCTCCGAAAACCGGTATTCCATGTGAGGATCGGGCATAGGGTCGGCAACTCCCCGGTCCGTGAATCAGATGAAGCGAGCGTCGAGCACACTCGACCAGGCGTGTTCCCGTGTTGAACACCTGTGAGCCCGCGAGTGCTCCACCGGCCTGGTTTCAGAACCCTGGCTTCGTTCGAATTTCGCCCCTTGCGCCGGAGCGACTGCCCGGACTACCGTCAATCGAGTTCCGGTCTCGCACCCCTCTCGTCCAACGGAGACACCGGTCTGAGACACGTCGCAGCCACACTCGTCATGCTGACCCTGAGTCTCGGCGCGAGCACCCCGCTCGCCGCCCAGAGCCGGTTCGGCTTTACCGGCGCACTCGGCTGGGAATCCGTCAGCGGCGGGGCTTCGCAGGTCCTCGAATCAGGCATTACCGGCGAATTCGACATTTACTATATCTTCGGCCACGTCCGGACGGGGCTCGGGGTAAACGTCGTGTCGTACGACATAGAGCCGGAAGGCGTGCCGCCCGTCGTCCAGGAGCTTACCGACGGCGTCAGCAGAGTGACGCTGAACCTGCTGATCGGTTACAAGTTCATCACTTCCGGCACGTTCCAGCCCTACCTCGAGGGCCGGATCGGCTACGTCCGCTTCCGCCCGGAATGGAATTACTGGGTTTCGCCTGAGGAGCCCGGGGAAAACACCTCGGATCGCGAGAGGGGCATCCAGTACACGCTGCGGGGTGGTCTCGAGATCCCATTCGCGAAGAAGTGGAGTGCGGACGTGTCCGCCATGTGGAGCAAGTTCAACATCACCGAAGTGACGCCTGCGGCGGACGGGCTCGAGCCTTTCGATTCCGGTTCAACCTTCGGATTCCTTGTCGGCACCTCGTTCTATCCGTGATATGAGCGAATCGAGAAGGCCCGGTCTGGCGGGCACGGCATGCAGGACACGGTGGGCGCTTGCGGCGCTGCTGCTTCTCGTCGCGCCCGACGGATTCGCCCAGCAGGTACCGGAGCAGACGAACGCGGAACGACTCCAGCCGGCGGCGCCGGTCACGGTCTCTGCGACCCCTGACGCCGAGAACGATTCACGTGCGAATGCTGCCAGTGCCGAAGCCGGGGCACAGGACGAAGAAGAGTGGATCGGTCCGTGGGGCGAGCGGCGCAGCCTCGGGGCCGCCGTCGGGGAGGTCGTGGCGGTCAACCTGGTGGTCTGGGCATTCAATGAGTACATCCGCGGCGCCGACTTCACGCAGGTGAGCCCTCGCAGCTGGTGGAACAATATCGAGGGTGGATTCACCTACGACGACAATCACTTCACCACGAACATGTTCGCCCACCCGTACCACGGGAGCCTGTACTACAGCGCCGGACGCTCGAACGGATTCAACTACTGGGAGTCACTCGGATTCTCGTTGTTCGGCAGCGCGATGTGGGAGTGCTGCGGAGAGACGCATCCGCCGGCGTGGAACGACTGGATCGCGACGGGAGTCGGCGGAGCGGCGGTGGGAGAGGCCCTCTACAGGCTCTCTGGAACGGTGCTGGACAACACGGCCACCGGAGCGGAACGCACGTGGCGCGAGATCGGCGCGTTCGCGATCAATCCGGTGCGTGGCTTCAACCGGCTTCTGACGGGTCGTTCCGGACGCGTGATGCCGAATCCGGAGCAGCCCGAGGATCGGATCCCCAACATCATGTCGAACCGGCTGGTCGCCGGTGTGCGGGTAATCGGTGAGGGCGAGTCGCTGAGCGACAGCTCCGAGGCCCACGGCCTGTTCCAGGTCGAATTCAAGTTCGGCGACGAATTCTCGAGCCAGCGCCGCAAGCCCTTCGACATCTTCGACTTCGGCTTGCAGGTAAATCTCGGGGACAAGGAAACCCTGGGCCGACTCAGCATTCGTGGAAACCTGTTCACCACGGATCTGAAGAAGGGTGGCAACACGCAGCACGTGTTCGCCGTCGAGCAGGAGTTCCAGTACATGAACAACAATGCGTTCGAGTTCGGCGGCCAGATGTTCGATGCCTCGCTGCATTCCCGCTTCGGCCTGTCCAGCGACTGGTCCATCCGCACGCAGCTCGACGCCATATTCATGATACTGGGAGCCGTGAATTCGGAGTGGGCGTTCCTCGCCAACGACATTCCGAATCGCGAGCGGTTTCGGGAGTACGATTTCGGGCCCGGGGTCGGAGGTCGGATCGGGGCGCACCTTTCCCGCAAGGGCCGGCAGGTGCTCAGCGCGTTCTACTGGTACCAGTGGATCGACACGCAGAACGGGTCGAGCCTGAACGGAAGCGATGCTTACCATAACGTGCAGATCATAGGCCTTCGTGGAATGGTCCCGATCGGG
>JBDGUY010000038.1:0-13038 GCA_039585935.1 Gemmatimonadota bacterium | reverse complement strand
AGGCCCCAGCCATTCCCCACGGTGCCGTACCAGACCTCGTCTTCGGCGAAGGCAAAGGAGTTGACGAAGTCCCAGCTGATCGAGGTGGAGTCTTCGCGGGAGGCGACGATCTGCTCCCAGTCGTCGCCGAGTCCATTGCGGCTTACGAAGATTCCCTGCCCGTACGTTCCGACCCAGACGGCTCCGTCGGGGGCCACGCCGACGGCCAGCACGTGGGTGCCCCAGCCGTCCGGGTCCAGCAGCGGACTTGCGGGACGTACAATCCGGTCGGGCGGCTCGGCTTCGCTGCGGGTGTCATCTGATGTCCCACATCCCGCCAGTACCGCCGCCAGCACTGCGGCCAGGCCAGCGGCGGCCACGCGCCTCGGTACGGACGAGTATGAAGTTCTGGTCATCTGTTCATTCCTCGCTCAGTCGTTCGAAACGTCCGTCACCGTACAGCCCCGGCCGACGATCGCGCCAGAACAGGCGTCGGGCCGTGGAATTCGCGCAGGCGGAAAGATCGATATCGCACAACACGAGGTCCTCGGCTCCCGAGGCCCCACGTGCGACGATCCGCCCCTCCGGATCCGATACGAACGACTCCCCGGCGAACACCAGGCCGTCGTCTTCTCCAACCCGGTTGCACAGGGCCGCGAAGTAGCCATTCTGGAATGCGGCCGCTCGGATCTCCGCCTCGTACATGCCCTCCGGCCACTCTCCAGCCGTGCCCGCCTGAGGAATGCACACGAGCTCCGCTCCCGCGGCGCCGAGCGCGCGCATGTACTCCGGGTAGTGACGGTCGTAACAGATTGCCACGCCAATCCGTCCCGCGGAGGTGTCGTACACCGGAGCGCCGGTGTCACCCGGATGATACCAGGCCTGCTCATGGAATCCCTCGTACTCGGTGATGTGCACCATGCGAGTCACGCCGAGCAGCGAGCCGTCCGCCTCGAACACGGGAGAGCTGTCGAACTTCCGACCCTGTCCGTCTCGTTCGTACAGATTGAATACGGTCACCAGGGACAGCTCCCGGGCCCGGGCCGCTATGCGATCCGTGGTCGGTCCAGGGATCGGCTCGGCCACCGAGTCCGCCCAGCCGCATACCTGGTACTGCGGGAAGAACCTGTCGAGCGCGAGCTCCGGGAACACGACCAGATCAGCTCCCGCATCTCGGGCTTCCCCCATCGAGGCGAGTGCCCGGAGCAGATTCTTATCCCGGTCGGCTCCTGCGAAATTCTGAATCAGTGCAATCCGCATCACTACGTCTCCAGGGTTCGGGCTTGCCGCAGGGTCCGATAACGGCTACAAACGGTGTCGCGTCCGGCCGCCCCGCGGCGCCCGACAAAGACGTCCTTCAGCGAGGCCCCGTGCCCGAGACTCCCGCCGACCGTTCCGCATCTTCCTCGACCACCACTCGGCCACCGGTGTCGCCGGACCTGGCGATCCTGGTGCTGGTTCTCATCTGGGGCACGAACTTCTCGGTCGTCAAGGTCGCGCTGCGAGAATTCTCGCCGCTCGCGTTCAACGCCCTGCGCTTCATCCTCGCCTCGACGATCCTGTTCGTCGTTCTTCACCCGACCCGGGCCAGCCTGAACGTCGAGCGACGTGACATACCTACGTTCATCGGCCTCGGTCTGCTCGGCAACGTCCTGTATCAGATCCTGTTCATATACGGGGTCGACTGGACCCTGGCGGGCAACGCGGCGCTCATGCTGGCTACCGTGCCGATCTTCGTGTCCCTGTTCTCCACCCTGCTGCGGCACGAGAAGATCGGACCGTCCGGTTGGGCCGGCGTGCTGCTTTCCGTGGCGGGGATCGGCCTCGTGGTCTGGGGCGGTGTGCGTGGCCCGCAGTTCGGTGCCGAGACCGTGCGCGGCGACATTACGATGCTCGCCGCCGCAGTCGCCTGGTCAGCCTACACCGTGGGGGCCGCTCCGCTCGTAGAGCGCTACGGCCCGCTCAAGGCCACCGCCGGCACCATGTGGATCGGCACGGTCGTCCTGGTACTCATCTCGACCCCGGCTCTGCTGGCCCAGGACTGGTCTGCGATCAGCATCGGCGCGTGGGCCGGAGTCGTGTTCAGCGGCGCGTTGTCCATCGCTCTCGCGTACATCATCTGGTACTACGGGGTTCGCCACCTCGGAAGCTCCCGAACTGCCGTGTACTCGAACACGGTGCCGCTGGTGGCTCTGCTCGTGGCCTGGGCGACACTCGGTGAAACTCCCACCTGGTGGCAGCTTCTCGGAGCCGGTGCAATCGTCGGAGGAGTTCTGCTCTCGAAGCTGGGGTCGTCCACGACAGCAGGTCGGGTGTCGGTTCCGGTCGAGTAGTGCCGCGAGGCATGTGTCGCCTGACGCTGCGGTCAGCCCATTGCACCCGAGCCGACCTCGGGGTGGGCGCGGACGAACCTGACCAGCGTCTCGATGTATTCGGCCAACCGGGGAACGGTGATCCCCGAACCCTGCAGATCGGTCTCCGCGTTCTGCACAGAGTAGTGTGTGGGGTGGTCGAAGTAGTCGAGCGCCTCCGGGGGGATTCCCGTCAGCCGTGACAGACCTGGAATGCCACGAAGCGCACCCCTGGCGACGGACTTCGCGATCGGAAGCCGCACCACGCGTCGGCCGCAGGCCTCGCCGATCAGGGTGACAGTCTCGGAAACCGTGCACGGGTCCGGGTCCGCCAGCTGATACGTACGTCCGGCGGAATGCGGAAGCCCCGAGAGGTGGTCGATCGCTCCTACCACGAAATCGCTCGGAACCAGGTTCAACCGTGCTTCATCGGCTCCCCTGAGCATCGGCATCACGGCAGTGCCTGGCTGGCGCAACAGCCAGCGGATCACGGTATACGGGCCGTCGTACTTCTGCGTCGCACCCGTGCGGCTGTCACCAACGACGATCGCCGGGCGGTAGACCACCGCGGGAAGTCCCGCGCGCATGCGGTCCCTGACTTCGATCTCCGCCAGGTATTTCGTCTCTTCATAGAAATTGTTGAATTTCTGGCCCATCTCGAGGTCATTCTCGCCAAAAATGCCGGGATGCCGACCGCTCACGTAGCAGGTGCTGACATAGTGGAATCGTTCGAGCCCCGGACAGGTCTCGGCGAAGTCGAGCACGTGCCGGGTACCGTACAGGTTGACCCGCATCCCCACTTCGCGCCGGACGCCGAGATCGTAGATCGCCGCCAGATGGTAGACTTCACTCACCTCTGATCCGATCCGACGCAGGGCCGCTCCGAGGCCGAGATCGGCTCGCGAGATGTCTCCCTCAACGAGTCTCACCCGTCCTCGCAAGTCGGGCTCCGCAAAGTCCTGATCCTCGAGTCGGCGCCGCGCCAGTTCCGCGACCGCCGGCTGCACCAGGCAGGTGGCGTGAGTCCCTTCTGTACGCTGGAGAATGCGAGGAAGCAGCCGGGAGCCCAGGAACCCCGGATAGCCAGTGAAGAACAGCATGCTCATCGTAGTCCTGGAATCCGGCGAATCGCGCCGAGAAGACCGGTGGCCACTCTCCGGGCACCGGGACGACCCACCCATGCAGCTGCAAGATCGAGCTGTACGACCTGTTGCACCGCAATCGTCTGCGCCTCGGTGTATTTGAGCAGTCCCTCGACGCCATGCCGGCGACCGAGCCCGGAGTCCTTCATGCCGCCCATCGGCGCATCCACCGAAGCCCACGCAGCCGAATAGGCTTCGTTGACATTCACGGTTCCCGCCTCGACACGCCGCGCGATTGCACGGGCGACCCGGGTGTCACGACTCCATACACTCGCGTTGAGTCCATAACGGCTGTCGTTCGCCAATGCGATGGCTTCGTCGTCCGTTTCGAACGGGCTGACCGCCACGACCGGTCCGAACGTTTCTTCCGCATGGAGACGCATCTGCGGCGTCACTCCGGTCAGCACGGTCGGCTCGAAGAAGAACGGGCCGATCTCTGGTCGGGGCCGTCCACCCGCGCGGACGGTCGCTCCCTTCTGTATGGCGTCCTCAACGTGCCCGGTGACCTTGGCGAGTTGTGCCGCCGATGTGAGGGATCCGAGATCCGCTCCCCAGTCCAGACCCGACCCGAGGCGGAGCCGACCTGCCCGCTCCGCGAAGCGCGCCACGAACGCGTCGAACAGGACCCGATGGACATACAGACGTTCGATCGACATGCACAGCTGTCCCGTGCTGGCGAACGACCCGCGTAGCGCTCCCTCCACCGCCCGCTCGAGGTCGGCATCGACACGCACGATCATCGCGTTCTTGCCGCCGAGCTCGAGGCTCGCCCCGGTGAGTCGCCCGCCGGCGCGCGCCGCGACGATTCTGCCTGTTTCTGTACTGCCAGTGAACGCGATGAAATCGGCCGCGTCCACCAGTGCCCCTCCCGCCTCCGGGCCGTCCCCGGAAACGACCTGGAACAGGTTCTCCGGAAGGCCGGCATCTGCAAGAAGCTCCGAGATCCAGAGCGCCGTATGTGTCGTCTGGAGGTCTGGTTTCAGGACAACGGCGTTACCGGCCAGTAGAGCCGGCACGGCATCCGTCGCCCCCAGGCTGAGCGGGTAGTTCCACGGCGCGATGATTCCGACCACACCCTTCGGCCGCCGGATCTCGGTCACCCGGGTCAGTCCCGGTACGACCCCACGACGGCGGCGGGGGCTGAGCAGGCCGGGAGCGCGAAACAGGTAATGCCGCGTCACGATCGCCACGTCGGCGACCTCTTCGAATGCGTGCGCCCGGGCCTTCCCCGTCTCGAGCTGCACGATGTCGAGGATCTCGTCCTGCCGTTGCAGCACCAGATCGTGGAATCTCCGCAGGGGCTCCGTTCGCCGGTCCGGGGACATGGGAGCCCAGGATTCGGCAGCGAGACGAGCCCGATTCACGGCCACCGAAACCTCGGGCTGTCCGCACAGCGGCAGGTACCCCAGCGGCGTGTCGGTGAACGGCGCACGGACTTCGTGCATCCTGGGCTGGCCCTGAGCCGGCACGAGTCGCCGGCGCAGATCCGCGAGGCGGGGTCCGTAGGATTCCGTGCTCACACCCGGGAGATTAACCTCCGGGCGGGGGCGGCGGCAAAGCCCCTGGGCCGGTACATTCCGGCCACTCCAGGGCCGTCCTGGTGCTTCTGGAAGACTGACCAGGCTGGAAACGGGGACGAATGCGTGGTATCAGGCTCTCGGCACGAACCGCCAGGCCGTGGATCGGACTGTGCGCCGCAGTTGTCTCGCTGATCGGGACACCCGGGATCAATGCGGCGAGCCCCATCTCACAGCAGGACACGACTCTCCCGGCCGCGGACACGCTGTATCTGGTCGGCCGGGCCCGCGTTGACGGAGGCTCCTTTCTGGGTCGAACCGAAGCCCTCACCGCGATCGCGCACGACTGGCACCGATCCCTCGAGTATTCGCGTCTTCTGCCCGGATATGTGGTCGCGGCCAGCAGTGCGGCCTACTACCAGCTGCTGGAGAACTTCGATCCGGGCCTTCTGGAGTCCGTAAGGTCGGCGACGCGGGAAGGTTTCTGGGTGCCGGTCGGCGGCTGGTGGGTCGAGTCGGACCTGAGCCTCCCGCACGGGGAATCGCTGATTCGTCAGGCTCTGTATGGCCAGCGCTTCTTCGAACGGACGTTCGGGCACCGGGCGGCCCTCGCCTGGTCGCCCGGGGCCCGGAGCGCTGCGTGGACACTGCCGCAGATTCTGCTCGGTTCGGGCTTCGAAGGCTTCGTCACCGGCGCCGTGCCGTGGAATACTCCCGTCGACTACCCGTACAACGAGTTCTACTGGGAAGGAAACGACGGGTCGCGGATCTTCACGTACCGGCCTTTCCTGTTCCCCGCCGAAACCGACACGGCGATCGTGCTCCGGCATTTCGAGTCTTTCGGGGCAGGTCCGACGGGGCGCTCGGTGGCTCTTGCTGACGTGGGGGACCCGGGCTCGACTCGGCCGCTCGAGGCGTTGCGCCATGTCCTCGGTGCTGCGCCGAGTGCGACTTCTCCGGTGATGCACCTCTCTCGTCCCGAAATAGCCGTCGATGCCGTGCGCCTGGGCATCGCCGAGAACGACGTCACGGTGTGGAGGGACGATATCTACCTGGAGAGACCGGACGATCCGCTCGTGACGCAGTCCGGGCTGGAGATCCGAGGTCGGGACGCCGAAGTTGGCCTGCAGACGGCCGAAGCACTCGCCGCGATCGCTTCGGGACTCGGCGGCGAGACCCTGTATCCGCGAGAACGCCTCGGCAAAGCCTGGCGTTGGGTCCTGTTCAACCAGTCCCACGACATTCTATTCGGTGCGGGGATTCCGGAAGTCGTGGACGACGCGCACGCGAGATACGATTCCGCGATGGCCGCGATCGATTCCGTGGTACAGGAGGGTTTTGCCGCGATCCGGTCGCAGATGGACACCCGCGGCGAGACCGGAGCAGCGTACGTGCTGTTTAACCCGCTCGGCCACGCGAGGGTCGGGCCGGCCCTGATCGAGATCGGGAATCCGGCCCCGGAGGGTGAGACGGAGTCTTTCGCGCGAAGCCACAGCCTGGCGCTCGTCACCGTGCCGGAAGTCCCGGCACTCGGCGCGATCGCCATTCCGATCGGAATGGACGGGCTGCCCGGCGCCCCGATGTCCGGACTCGCCCCGCCGGCAGCCGGCGACACCTGGATGGAAAACGCCTTTCTGCGAGTTGAGATCGACCCACGCAGCGGAGCGATATCGAGGATCCTGGACAAGGCGAACGGCCGGCAGGCGCTGCGACCCGGAGGGCGGGCAAACGTCCTGTGGGTGCACGAACTGAGACGCGCTGCGCAGGATTCCGCGGTTGGTATCCGACAGGGCGCGCGTCAGGAGGTCGGCAGACTTCTGTCCCTGTCCTCGGCGGTCACCGCACGGGCCGCCACGATGACGATTCTCAGGCAGTGGGGCTCGTCCACCATTCGCCAGGAGTACGTGCTCGGTCGGTCGGCTCCCTTCCTCGATATTCGCAGCGAAGTTGAATGGAGGGAGGAGCATCGGCAACTGACCGTGGCCTTCGAGCCGGTCGTGATGCCGGACTCTGCCACGTGGGAGATTCCATACGGGACGATCGGCCGCTCGGGTCTGTCGCAATCAGCCATGGGAGGATCCGATGCCGGCCTGCCGGGCCAACGCTGGGCTGACGTTTCGGACGACGGTTACGGGTTCTCGGTACTCACTGACAGCGGGCACGGCTGGGAGTACCTGGAAGGAACTCTCCGGCTGAGCCTGCTCCAATCTCCGACCGCACCTGCATCGCTTCCCGAGCACGGGAGACAGGCCATCCGGTACGCGATCTACCCGCATGCCGGGGACTGGCTGGAGGCGGGCACGCATCGACTGGCGGCCGAGTACAGCGTGCCGCTGGTCGCGGGGATCGAACCTTCGCACCGGGGGCGCCTGGGCCGCAGTTTTTCATTTCTGTCGACGAACAATCCGAACGCGGGCGTCGAGTGGGTCAAGCGCGCCGAGGAAGGGAACGCATTCGTACTGCGTATCGTCGAGTGGGCGGGCGAATCCACTGAGGCCGAGGTCGCGACCGGCTGTCCACGGATTGAGGCCCGAAGGGCCAACCACCTGGAGGATCCCGGGGACAGACTTCCCACGGACGGAGCCAGCTTCCGCATCCGCCTTCGTCCTCACGAGATTGCCACCGTGTTGCTGGAATGTCAGGCATGACTCGATCCCTCTCCCCGGGCCACCGGTTAGTGTATATTCGTACGAGGACTCGAATCGAACGGGCACGCGGAGGAACTACAGATGTTGACGCTGCGCGAGATCATGACCACGGACCTCGTCACCGTGAGCCCGGAAATGAACCTGCACGAACTCGCAGAGATTTTCGCGTCGAAACGCATCAGCGGAGCCCCTGTGGTGGCCGGGGCAGACCTGGTCGGTGTGATCTCGTCGAGCGATCTGCTGGAATTCGAATCGACGAGTCCCGGCTCACCCCGACATCGGGCCGACCAGACGGAATGGGGCGAAGTCGAAGACGCGCGTGAACTGGAGAGCGACGCACCGCCCTCCTACTATTTCACTGATTTCTGGCACGACGCCGGCGCCGACGTCCTCGAGCGCATCGAGACCTCCGAGGGGCCGGAGTGGAATCACCTTGGAGAGCGGACGGTAGCAGAGGCAATGACCCCGTCCGTGTGGTCGGTGGAGTCGGCGACCCCGGTGCAGGTAGCGGCACGGCTGATGTTCGACAACCAGATCCACAGAGTGCTGGTCGTGGACGACGGACTCCTCGTCGGAATCGTCTCCGCGATCGACATCGTCCGGTCGGTCGCAGAGAAGGGGCTGTGCGAATAGGGGCTCAGAACGCTGCCACGAATCCCAACGCCAGCCGAGCGTATTCCTGCTCGAAGTCCCAGCCGAGTTCCCCGGTAAGCCGAAGATTCCGCCAGAACAACCAGTTCGCCCCCAACCCTCCGAAACTGTACTTCGAGATGAAGGGGTTCTCCGGTGTACCCTCTCCGACGCGCAGCGTGACGACGGCCTGGTCCGAATACACCCAGTTGTAGAGCGCCGACAGTGTCCAGCGGCCCGCCCGACCCGACGGCCACCACAGAATCTCGCCGATCGCCGAGTGGACCTCGGTATCGGTCGGCGCACCCTCGAATCCGAAGAACGGATCATCGTCGATCCGGTACAGGTACTGCCCGTTCACCTCCCACAGGTCCCCTAGCAAGAGGGACGCGTCGGGACCGAATACCCAGGTCTGGTTGCCGACCCCGTCCGCCTTCTCGTCCCCGTACAGCCCGAAAGCGCCTACCCGCAACGATCCGAACGAGTGCGAGTAACGAAGAAACAGGTTCTTCCCCGGATCACGATCATATTGCCTTGCGTCCCGGGCTTCCGTGAGCCCCTGTCCGTTAACGATCCCTCCCGCCAGATCGCCGTTCGTCCAGGGAGACCACAACCCCATGAGCCCGCGGTCGTAAGTCAGGTCGGTGCGCGCATCGCCTACACGGACCCGGTACGCCATGTAGTCCTCGAACTCCAGCCGGAGCTCGCGCTTGAACAGCGGGTCGGACACCTGAAACTGTCCTACGATCAATGCGACGCCGCTACCCCACATATCCGTGAATTGGAGATATGCGTCCTCCAGCCCGGCGACGTCTCCTCGCTCACTGAGAAAGAAGTACATGTACCAGCTTACGTTCTTCGCCAGTACACCCCCTGTGAGCAGCTTCACTCCCCATGGAAAGCCCAGGTCGTTCGAGACCTTGTCACCGTTCGGGTCGGAGATTCCCTGGGCGTAGCCATCGAACCGGACGGCCAGCGGAATGTCCTGCACGAGCTGCAGCAGTGGGTCGCCGGTGTCGATCGTGTCACGCGGCTGCTCTTCCGTCGAGAACTGGAACCCGTTCCCGGCGAACGTATTCCCGAAGTCCGTGAGCTTGGGGAACGGCATGTGGCAGAGGTTGCAGCTCACTCTGTACTTCCGGGCGAAGGCCGGTATCTCCACCTCGCCGGTGGAGAAAGACCTTCGAGCGGTCGCCCCGCCCGACTCGGGGGTCGGGCTGTCTGCCTTCAGCTCACCGACGAAACTCGCGAACAGCAGCGGGAGAACGGCTGAAATACGGAGGATACGGCGCGGCGTGTTCATGGATCGCTCCCCTCGAACGACCAGTGCCCTGTCTAGCGATCCCGATTGAGACCGCCGTGGCAATGGAGTGCAATCCGTGTACCCGACGCGTCTCCAGGTGTCGTGCTCCGGGAAGACGCAGGACCGACGCCACATTGAATGTAACACATTACTGCATAGGATTTTACGGTAGACATGGATTCGCCACCCGTTGATGAGTACGAATGGACTACGGCAAGTTCTCGTGACAGGATGGCTCCTGACGGGCCGAATCAGCGGGTCAGATTCTCAGCTGTCGGAGGGGTCCGAACGCTCCGCCTCACGACGCCGGTGGAGCACCAGCGGCGCGACGACTGCGACCGATGCCGCCAGGAAGCACGCTACCGACAGCACGAAGGACCCTCGCGAGTCCAGCGCCATCCCCGAGATCACGAGTACGACGGCTGCGGTCCAGAACAGGACGGTGGAAAGACGGGATAGCCGGGGGCGTGACTCGCCGTTCGGCATTCGGCCTCCCTCTTCGGAGTCTTGTCGTGCATCGAGGGCGGGCCCCGGAGCACTAGCGCTCCGGGGCCCTTTCGGCACTGCTTGCGGCTCAGACTCGGGCTTCGATCCCCACGTAGTCGCGAGTGTCGTAGCCGATGTAGACCTGCCGCGGGCGCGCGATTCTCTGATCGCTGTCCTGCAGCATCTCGAGCCACTGGGCCAGCCAGCCGGCGGTCCGCGGAATCGCGAACAGCACCGGGAACATGGCGACCGGGAACCCGAGGGCCTGATAGATGATCCCCGAATAGAAATCGACATTCGGGTACAGGTTCCGATTCACGAAGTACTCGTCCTCGAGAGCGATTCGCTCCAGCTCGATCGCGATGTCGAGCATCGGGTTCGTGCCGGTAACCTTGAACACCTCCGGCGCCATCTCCCGCAGGATCCTGGCACGCGGATCGTAGTTCTTGTATACCCGGTGTCCGAAGCCCATGAGACGGAAGTCACCCGCCTTCACGCGCTGAATGTACCCCGGGATGTTCTCCATCTTGCCGATCTCCCGCAGCATGCGGAGCACCATCTCGTTCGCTCCCCCGTGCAGCGGTCCGTACAGCGCGGACGCCGCGGCCGACAGCGAGCAGTACGGATCGGCATGCGAGCTGCCCACGGCGCGCATCGCGTTGGCGCTGCAGTTCTGCTCGTGGTCCACGTGCAGGATGAACAGAACGTCGAGCACTTTCTCGAGGATCGGATTCGGCTCGTACTTCGTCTCGGACGTCTTGTACATCATGGCGAGGAAGTTCCCCGCGTAGCTCAGATCGTTGTCTGGATAGATATACGGGAGGCCCCTGCTGTGCCTGTACGCCCACGCGGCGATCGTCCCCACCTTGGCCACGAGTCGCTGGATCTGCTTCAGGCGGATTTCCGGATCGTCGATAGTGCGAGCTTCCGGATAGAACGTCGACAGCGCCGCCAGCGAACTCACGAACATTCCCATCGGGTGCGCGTCATAGCGGAACGCGGCCATCAGGTCCTTCATGTTCTCGTGCAGGTACGTGTGGTGGGTAATGTCGTAGTTCCAGCGTTCCAGCTCCGCCTGGGTGGGGAGCTCGCCGAACAGCGACAGATACGCCACCTCCAGGTAGTTGCTCTTTTCGGCCAGCTGCTCGATCGGATACCCGCGGTAGCGCAGGATTCCCTTCTCACCATCGATGAACGTCACAGCGCTCTTGCAGGAGGCGGTGTTGGTGAAGCCGGGGTCGTAGCTGAGCATCCCGAAGTCCGTATCGCTCGCCTTGATCTTGCGAAGCTCCTTGGCCGGAATGGCCGCGCCGTACTCGGGGTACGTCCCGTACATGATCGGGAGCTCCTGCTCCTTCTCGGTCCGGTCGTCGATGATCGTCAAAGTGTCAGCCATGAGGTGTTCTCCTCGAGATTCCTTCTGCGTGCCGGTTCGGGCACCGGTTACGGACTCAGGCATCGT
Source organism: Gemmatimonadota bacterium (assembly GCA_039585935.1). Lineage (GTDB taxonomy): Bacteria > Gemmatimonadota > Gemmatimonadetes > Palauibacterales > Palauibacteraceae > Carthagonibacter. The sequence continues at coordinate 1,520 of JBDGUY010000038.1, read as the reverse complement.
ACCTCCTCCCGGAAAGCGGGCGCTCTCCGTTGGTGTATCGGACTGCAGACGGACTGGCATCCGCCTTCCATGTCCGGACCTCCGGCGCCACCGGACGCTGATCGCGATCGGGGGGGAACGACACGCGGTGCTACGACCGTGGACTCCATCGGGGCGGACACGGTCAGACATGTGAAATATATCACGAAGCAAGACCGGGACCAAGCCCCATGATCACAAACATCTTTGATATCCAACGCATTCCGAATTTCGTGCCAACCGGATCAAGCAAGGATGTCCCGTTCTCCGGATCCGGCAGGGCCGTTTCGTCCCGCCCGGTCAGACTTCGAGCGCCTTCGCCGCGCGATCCATCTCGTCCGCCCGCACGTAGACGAGGTATCCGAAGCAGCCTTTTCCATCCGTGACTGCCGTGCTGGCGTACACGTTCACCCGCGCCCGCAACAGCTTCGCGTGGATCTCGGCCAGGGCGCCCATCTTGTCGTCTCCCTGCACGAGCAGCGCCCGGTGTGGACCATCCAGGGCCATGCCCGCTCCTTTGGCCAGGGCCTCGAGCTTCGCGCCCTGCTCCGGGAACAGCGCCATCTGTGTTCGGGTGGGTCCGATCGGGACCGCCGTGAACGCGAGAAGGTTGATTCCCTGTCCCGCGAGTTGATTCAGCAGCCGGTAGGCCTCTCCAGGCTGGTCCTGCACGGTAGTGTAGTAGTAATCGACGATGCGGATGTGATTTGCCATTTCGATCTCCTCCGGAAGTCCGGCGAGGCGTGCCGGGCCCTTTCTCGTTCAGGGCGGCGGAGGTCGGGTGGGACGAGCCAGATTCTGCCGGCGCGCTCCGCCGTCCGGGCTCACTGCTGTTCCGTATCCTCTACTACGCGGCTGCAGTAGACAAGGGTCCGTCCTGCATCTCCGCAAACGCCGAGAGGCGGCCCCGGAAACCGGGGACCGCCTCTCGGGAAAAGGCCTGTCAGTCCGACGATACGGTTTACGGAGCCGGAGCGACCATATCGATATTGCCCATCTGGCCCGTGTCCAGCGGCCGTACGAACTCGGGCAGAATCTGGATCGTGTCCGTTCCGGTCGGGACAGCCGCCCAGACCGGCGGATCGAGCTGCGTCAGGGTGACCCAGTCGAACAGGTACGAAGTCAGGTAGTCCTCGGGGAACGGAACCACACCCATCGGGTGAAGGAGGTTCAGTTCGGCGTCATAGCTGACCACCTGGATCGTGCCATTCGCGTTATACTCGGCAATCGCCTCGACTCCCTCACCGTGGCAGTCGCCGCAGCCGCGAGCGTTCGCAGCCGGCATGATCGTGTGCGGCGTGTAGGGGCCGAACGCGACCAGTGTCGAGGTGTCCTGCCAGATGACGCTCTGGTAGTTCCCCACCGTCACGTACTCTTCGCCTTCGACGGTCCGGTTGATCAGGAACAGCCAGTCCTTCGCCGGCGGGCCCTTGAAGATCTTGACGTGATCGTTCACCTCGGAATCGAAGTGACAGTTGTTGCACGTCACGACCGAGGCCGCG
>JBDGUY010000037.1:0-13097 GCA_039585935.1 Gemmatimonadota bacterium | reverse complement strand
GGCGACTGGTGGGTCGTCAGCCGGATTCCCACGGCGCGCGGTGAACTGTACTGGAACCTCAGGATCGATCCAGCCGAGATCGACACGCTTCGCCTCAGTGTCGAGAACGGCGAGGATCGCGTCCGTCTCTGATTCGGGTGCAACCGGTCGGGACACGCCGCAGCGCGTGTCCCGGCTTTGCGCCGGGGAGCCCGTGACATGACAGAAACCTCCTCACCCGAGGATGATCGGACTCTTCGTCTCGAAATCGGACCTGACCGCGTAGGTCACGTCGTATTCGATCGCCCGGATTCCCCCGTCAACCTCCTGTCCGCGGACGTTCTGCGGCGCATTGACTCGCTGATAGCCGAGCTCGAGTCCAGGATCGCGAACGGCCAGCTCGTCGCTCTCAGGCTGGAGAGTGCGAAGCCGGGGAGTTTCATCGCGGGAGCGGATGTCGGAGAGATCGGCGAGGTCCGATCCCTGGAGCAGGCGCGCGCGGCGAGCGCCGAAGGCCAGCGGATCTTTCGCCGCCTGGAGCGACTCCGGGTGCCGACGATTTCCTGCATTGACGGAACCTGCCTGGGCGGTGGAACCGAGATCTCTCTGCACTGCGATTACCGGGTGGCGTCCGACAGTAGTGCTACCCGGATCGGGCTGCCGGAAGTCCGGCTCGGGATCATCCCGGGATTCGGTGGGTGCGTGAAGCTTCCGAAGGTCATTGGTGTGCAGCGGGCACTGGACATCATCCTGTCCGGGAAGCCGGTATCGGCGGCCCGCGCCGGGCAACTCGGGCTCGTCGATCGCGTGATCCCGCACCACGCATGGGAGCGTGGGACTGGCGAGTTCGTGTCCGACGTCCTGGCGGACCGGGTATCGAAGGCGACACCCCGCCTTTCGCTCCAGGGAAAGTTGCTGGAACGGAATCCTGTCGGTCGGAAACTGCTGTTCTCGCTCGCCCGCAAGCGGGTGCTGAGTGAGACGAAGGGTCGGTACCCTGCTCCGCTGAAGGCGATCGAGGTTCTCGATCAGACGTATGGCCTGCGACCGGATGAAGCATATCCGATCGAAGCGGACGCCCTCGCGGAGCTTCTGGCAGGCGAAGTGTCACACGCGCTTGTCCGGGTGTTCGGGTTATCCCAGGACGCGAAGCGAGCGCTCCCGGATTCCGTCATGGCGGCGGCACGCGACATCAGGCGAGTGGCCGTGGTCGGAGCCGGTGTGATGGGTGGGGCGATCGCGGAACTGGTTGCCGCGAATGATATCGGTACGGTTCTCAAGGACATCGACCAGGGGGCGCTCGACGCGGGACTTCGCCACGCCGCCGACCTGCTGCGCAAGGCGACGCGCGCCAGGGTGTTCAGCGAGGAGGAGGCCGGGCTCAAGCTGGCCCGCATCGACGGCCGACTCGACTACGAAGGCTTCGAGGAGGTCGATCTCGCCATCGAAGCGGTGGTCGAACGCATGGCGGTGAAACAGCAGGTGTTTCGTGACCTGGAAGGTGTGGTCGATCCGGAGGCGGTGCTCGCGACCAACACCTCGTCGTTGTCGGTCACCGCGATGGCATCCGGCCTCGACCGACCGGAACGAGTCGTGGGACTGCACTTCTTCAATCCCGTGCACAAGATGCCGCTCGTAGAGGTGATCCGGGGAGAACAGACGAGCGACACGGCTCTCGCCACGGCCTTCCAATTCGCGCTCAGGCTGGGAAAGACCCCTGTGGTGGTTGCAGATCGACCAGGATTCCTGGTGAATCGGCTGCTTGGCCCCTACCTGAACGAGGCAGGACACCTGCTCGACGAGGGAGTGTCCGTCGAGGCAATCGACAGTGCTTTGCTCGAGTTCGGGATGCCGATGGGCCCCTGCCGGTTGCTGGACGAGATCGGCTTCGATGTCGCCTTGCACGCGGGCCGGGAGATGGCTGCCGCTTACGGCGTCCGATTGTCGCCGCCGAAGGTCCTGGATCAGATGATCGAGGACGGCAGACTCGGGCGAAAGAACGGCCGCGGCTTCTACCTGTACGAAAACGGCAAGTCGACAGGAGTCGATCCGACGCTGGATTCGCTGATTGCGCCTTCGGCTGGTGCAACGTCGGGTGCCGAGATTCGGTCGCGGTGCCTGTGGCTCATGGTGAACGAAGCCGCCTGGGCGCTCGAGGAGGGTGTGGTAGACAATGCCGATCGAGTGGACCTGGCAATGATCATGGGCACGGGCTTTCCCCCGTTCCGGGGAGGGCTTCTGCGCTGGGCGGACTCCGAGGGTCTGGGACCGATCGTGGACGGGCTCGCCCGGTTCGAGGACAGGCTGGGAGCGCGTTTCGCGCCGGCTCCTCTGTTGAAGGAGCTCGCGGAGCGAGACGGGACGTTCACCAATCCTACCTAGACGCCTGCGGTTCAGTTCGCTCTCCGAGCACAAGGTTCCGGCGCCAGGCCCCGCGGGTGAGACGCCTGAGGTCGAAATCGTGTACCGGCGACTCCCGGACAGCGTCAAGACGTTTCGCCAGGAGATCCTCCACGACGGGCCGAACTGCAAGTTCTCGCTGCTGATTCTTCCCGAGGGCAGCGAGCCTCTGAACGTGGGAGAGATCCAGCTCGAGCCCGGCGGCGCCATTCTCTGGTATCTGTTCCCTGATCGATCCTACGAGGTCGGCGGTGTCTACGACCCGCATGGCCGTCTGCTTGGCTGGTACACGAACCTGCTCCGGCTTCCCGAGATCAGCGAAGGACGTTGGGAGCTGACGGACCTGTTTCTGGACGTGTGGCAGCCACCGGATGGCCCGGCCCGTCTGCTCGACGAAGAGGATCTGGCGGCGGCACTGGAAACCGGGGCGATCTCGCGCGAGGAGGCCAGACAGGTAGAGGCGGAAGCTGCCGCGGTGCTTCGGTCGGCTCGTGCGGGCCGCTGGCCCCCGACGATCGTACATCGCTACCCGCTCGAAGCCGTCGGCTCTCTTCGACTACGACGGGATGCGCCTGCGACGTACGCCGCCAATCTCGTCATCAGCCGACTGATCGGGTTCGGGATCTACCTGTTCGGTGCCATATCGCTGACATCGCTGCTGTTCGCGGCGTTCACCGATGCGTTCAGCGGGCCCGGAACGGCATTGACAGTTTGGAAGACGGTAATTGGCGCGGAGGCGGTAGTCCTGTTCCTGTTCGCGATGGTCGGCCGTCTGCCGGCCACCCGGCGTCCGCGTCCCGAGGAATCACTCGACGAGAAGATCCTGTTTATCGGAAGCGTCGTCACTGCCCTGGCCGTGTTCCTGTACCCGGACGGCCGGCTGTGGCGATCCGCCCTGATCGCCATCTACTCGATCCTCACACTCTTTCTGGCGATTTTCGCCATCGCGCGATTGCGTTGGGAAAGGCGATTCCCGGTTCTCGCGGTCGCGGGAATCTTCGTCTGCCTGTTCGCGCTGGCGGTGCTCCTGTTCTGATCAGATAGGTCGGGTTCTCCCCCGCGCGACAGCGATGAGATCGTCGACCACTCGCGAGTCGGAGCGGTCGGTCGGGACATCCGAAGCGATCACCTCGTCGGGCTGGATGTAATTGTACCGATCGACGATTCCCTTGCGAATCCGGGAATCCGGCCCGACGCGGCAATGGTCCATGATTATCGAATCGACGATCTCGGCGCCCTTTTCCACCCACACGTCGCGACCGATCACCGAGCGGACGATGGTCGCTTCGTCCACCACGGTGCCGACCCCGAGGCTGCTGTCCTCGATCTGCCCGGACAAAACGCGCGGGCTCGCACGCTGATACGACTGGGAATGGATCGGCCACATGCGGTTGTTGAGATCGAAGCGTGGCTGTTTGCCCAGCAGGTCCATGTGGGCCGCCCAGTAGGTCGGCAGAGTTCCCACGTCCCGCCAGTATCCGACTTCTTCGTACGGCTTGATTCCGGGAACCCGGTTCCGGTGGAAATCGTAGGCGTACACACCGTAGTCGTGATCATCTACCATGCGGGGCACGATCGTCGTGCCGAAGTCGGGCTCCAGCCCCTCCTGCGCGACCTCCCGCAGCACGTTGATCAGAGCGCGGGGCTCGAAGATGTAGTTGCCCATCGACGCATAGGAGTACCCTTCCCTGTCCGGCATCTCCGGCGGGTCGTCCGGCTTTTCCAGCCAGGACACGATTCGATCGTCCGGCGTGGCTTCTGCCACGCCGAATCCCGTCGCTTCGACCGATGGGACCGGGAGCATCGCGATGCTCAGGTCCGCCTCCTTCTTTCGGTGGAAGCGCACCATATGACCGATATTCATCCGGTAGATGTGGTCGGCGCCAAACACCGCGATCAGGTCCGGCCGAAAATCATGGATCAGGTTGAAGTTCTGGTATACCGCGTCGGCGGTCCCCTGGTACCACTCCTTTCCCAAACGCATCTGCGGGGGCACGATGGTGAGAAAATCGTCCGGGTGCGGCGTGCTCAGACGCCAGCCTTCCCGCAGGTGGTGAATCAGAGACTGTGATCGATACTGCACCAGTACGAAGGTAGAGTACATGCCCGAGTTCAGCAGATTCGACAGTACGAAGTCGACGATCCTGTAGCTCCCCCCGAACGGAACGGAGGGCTTGCTTCGCTGCGCCGTCAGAGGCGCCAGACGGCTCCCCTCACCGCCCGCCATCACCAGCCCCAGTACTCGCAGATTCCCTCGCATCCTCAATTCCTTCCTGTTTCGTACTCTATGCGTTCAGATCTTCCAGGAGATGCTCGTACAATTCCTCATACTTGCGCCCGCTAGCCTGCCACGAAAAATCCGTCTCCATGCCCGCCCGGATCACCCCCGCCATTACATCGGGCCGGGCGAACAGATCGAGCGCAGCCAGGATGGCGCCGGCGAAGGCATCAGGATCGAACGGCTCGAACACGATCCCGGTCGCAGTCCCGTCAGCGAGTGTTGCCGGCGTGACCCCGATTACGCTGTCGGCCAGGCCCCCGACCCGATGGACGACGGGAACGGTTCCGTAGCGCTGACTGATCATCTGGTTCAGGCCACACGGCTCGAACGCCGAAGGCATGAGAAAGAAATCGGAGCCGGCCTCGACCAGGTGGGCGAGCCGCTCCGAAAACGCCACCCGCGAGCCCACGTTCGAATTCTGCCGATCGAGTTGTTCGATTAACCGCTCGTACCGCAGCTCTCCGTTGCCCAGGAATACGAACTGGGCCGGCCAGTCCCCGAATCGTTCCTCGACAGCCTCGATCAGCGGGATCCCCTTCTGATCCACGAGTCGCGATACCAGTCCGAACAGCGGAACGCCAGGCGACTCCGGGAGCCCGAACTCCCGCTGCAGCTTCTGCTTCGCCAGGGCCTTTCCGGAGCGGTCCTCGACATCGAACGGGGCGTCCAGGAACTGATCGTCCGCAGGATTCCATGTGACCGTGTCGATTCCGTTCAGGATCCCCGCTACCGGGTGGGACAGCGCCTGGATATTCCCCTCCAGACCGAACCCGAATTCGGGCGTCGAAATCTCCGACGCGTAGCCGGGGCTCACCGTCGTGACGCGGTCTGCCGTGACCAGTCCGCCCTTGAGCAGATTGATCCCGCCGTAGTACTCGAGTCGGTCGGGTCGGTACCAGTCGTACGGAAGCCCGGTCTCCGGCCACGATTCTTCGGCGAATCGACCCTGGTAGGCCAGGTTGTGCAACGTCATGACCGACGCCGGCTGGCGCTCCCTTATCACGGTCGCACCCGGCGGAGGACCGGACCGAAGGAGGACGGCAGCCAGTGCCGATTGCCAATCGTGAACGTGCAGGATGTCAGGAGCCTCTGCGACGGCGCACAGGGCCGCCCGACAGAACACTGCGAATCGAAGCAGGTTGTCGGGATGGTCTCCCGCTTCGGAGCCGTACAGGCCGTCCCGGTCGAACAGGTCAGGAGCGTCGACTACCCGGACGCGAAGTTCGCTCGTCGAGGGCAGCGAGCGGATCGAGGCTTCTGCCGGCAGCCCCAGGTCTGCGGGGCCGAGTTCCAGTTCTACCGGACCGGGTTCGAATCCGGCCATCCGGATCATGCGGTACAGAGGGAGAAACAGCGTGACTTCGTGGCCATTCTCCGCCAGGTAGGTCGAAAGGGCACCCGCGACGTCAGCCAGACCGCCGGTCTTGGCGAAGGGCACGGCTTCCGGAGTGATCTGGACGATCCGCATGACACAGGTTCCCGGGCTGGTTCGAGGCAGTCAGGGGCTCGTCGCAAGATACCGAGCCGATGCCGTTTGCCGCGACCGTCGGGAACGAGTTCAGATTCGAGCGTGGGCCCGGGTCTGGTTCCTGGTAGCGGGACCCTTCACCTGGTCGCGACCGGCGAGCTTGGCTTCATACAGGTAGTCATCTGCCCGCTCGAGCAGTCGGGTCACTTCCTCCCCGTGCTCCGGCCAGCTGGCTACTCCGATACTGATCGTCACGCTGGCCGACGTGGCCCTGCCCGGAATCGCGATCGGGTTCTCGGCCACTGCGCGTCGCAGTCCCTCGGCGACGGACAACGCTGCTGCGGAATTCGTTTCGGGCAGGGCCACGACAAATTCTTCGCCACCCAGACGTGCCACGAAGTCACCGCCGCGGACGCGATTCTGGATCACCCGGGCCACGGATCTCAGCGCCGTGTCGCCGGCCGCGTGTCCGTACGTGTCGTTGAACTGCTTGAAGTAGTCGATGTCGATTGCGGCGATCGAGATTGGGCGGCCGTGCCGTCTTACGCGTGCGACCTCACCATTCCACCGATCTTCGAATGCCCTCCTGTTGAGGAGGCCAGTGAGGCCATCATTGGCGGAAAGCACGTGCGGGCGCTGCATTCGCAGATTTACCAGGGTGCCGAGCACTCCCATCGTCCCGAGGAGGACGATGCGCACTCCCTGCGTGCCGATCTCGAGCTCGGTAAGGCCGACAGTCCCTGCACCGAGCGCGACGATCGCCCCGTACTGGCAGACAGCCACCCCCGCGGCGACGGCGCAGGCCCGATGGTCCAGCCGCATGCTGGTTGCGGCCAGGGCGAGAAAGTAGACAGGAAAGGCCACCGGGTTCATGATGGCCAATTCTGGACGACCGACGAGCAGGAACACGCCCAGCGTGATGCTGACGACCGTCACGTCGAGGATGCTGGTGACGAAGCCCATCCACCAGCCGTAGTTGGCCCGACTGACAAAAATGTGGATGAATCCGGCGACTGGAAGTGCCACATAGGTGACCTGCAGGTACACTCGGGCCGCCGGTGCCTGTCCAGTCCGCCACGTTGCGAACAGGGCACACCCGATCGCAGCGAAGCTGACGCCGAGCCGGAGCCAGGAGATCAGTACCTCTCCCTGGCCACCGGTCTGCAACAGAGATGCATCAGGCGGCATCCAGAATCGCCGCCACCACTTGCCGATCCGAACCATCCAGCCTCTTCCCGCGATATCGCGGTCTTGCGTTCGTGGCCGTACTCGGGGCCGATCAGAGCAATCCGCGTGCCGGGCCGAAAGCGCGAATAATCAACGACTTTCGGGCTCCGCGATCCCGGCTGCACCGTAGACCGCACAGGGTCGCCGTATCCCGCCATATCGAGGGGCCCTTGAAGGGCCGTGCTCTCTCTGCGATCATGGCGCTGCCAGGGCACCCCCCCCGGCTGCTCATCGCCGGTCGTGTTGGTGGCCGTCTACCTGCGAGGATGAGAGGGAATCAGATGTCGATGTCCATCCGGCCCGCAATACAGGAGGACATGGAGCGCATCATCCTGTTCAACCAGGCGATGGCTCGCGAAACGGAAGGCCGGGAGCTGGATCGGCGCACACTGTCGAAGGGTGTCGAACGACTGCTCAAACAACCAGCCCGTGGACGGTACTTCGTGGCGGAGCGGGACGGAGAGATCGTCGGCCAGCTGATGATCACCACCGAGTGGAGCGACTGGCGAAACGGTGAGATCTGGTGGCTCCAGAGCGTCTACGTGTCGAAGCGTCTGCGACGGGAGGGTGTCTACCGGCGGCTGCACGAATACGTCAGAGACCTGGCGCGCCAGCAGAAGGTGATCGGTCTGCGTCTCTACGTCGAACGGGACAACGAGCCCGCCCAGGAAACCTATCGAGCCCTCGGGATGGGAGAGTCGTCGTACCTGATGTTCGAGGAATTCTGGGCCTGACGAATCAGCCGGGCGGAAAGTCTTTCAACGCCTCGTCAATCGCCTTGGCGAGGGCCTCCTGGCGCTCGGCGGCGTCCCGCTTCTCATGTACCTCTCCCTGCACCACGCCACGCCACGCCAGCTCATTCGCCCGCCCATCAACGATGTCGATGATCAGCGTTCCCTCCCGGTACTCCTGGACTGACGGGGTCGTCTGGACATAACCGAACGAGGGACCGTACGGACCCCAGTATCCACCCCAACCGTAGCCGTAGTAGGTATTGACGTACGAGACATCCAACCGCCCGTTGAGCGAGACGTGGTAACCGACCCGAAAGTCCGGATCCCCGCCCTCGACCTTGTGATACCCCTTGTTCAGCAAGCTCGACTCGACCAGTCCACGCATCCGCTTGTCCATCAGAGGATCATCGATGGCTCGATCACTGGAGCGAATGTCCCCTACCGACCCATCCTTGGCGTACGCCCAATCCCAGGTCTGATACGTTCGCATGGTATCCAGACGTGCGGGATCGTAGTCCGAAGAGGACGTCAGCCCCGAGCAGGCCGTCGCGACGACTGCCATGAGAGACACCACGGCCGGAGCCGGAAGCACGGATCGATTCATTCTCGATTTCTCCTGAATTCCGGCTCCGCCGTGTGAATTGTACAGCAGTTCGTGTAACTGCTGTTCGCGCCTCAGATCAAACGACTATCGGTACATGAACCCGATGTTGAAGCCCCAGTACTTCTGGTCCCCGGATCCGCCTGCACTGAACGCCCAATTGTATCTGGCGTTTGCGATCAGCGCGACTTCCGGACGACCCAGTGGTACGATGAGGCCGAGTTCGGGTGCCCAACCGAAGTGCCAGTTGTCATCCTTGACCGAGATAATGCTCACGTCAGCCCGCCGCTCGATCCAATATGTACCGACGTTGAGTCCGGCATACGGCCGAATCCCGCCCCTTGAACCGAAGTAGTAGTGAGCATTTACCAGGAGCGGGATGCTGTTGAAGTACCTGAGCTGCGTGCCGCTCAGGTCCGCGCCCGGCAGGTTGACGACCTCATCGGTCTTCTCGTTCAGCACATTCCAGCTACCCGAGAAGCCGTAGGACAAGTTCCCGCCACGCTCTGGAACGTACCGGGCCTCGATTCCGATTCCGCGGAAGCTGAAGTCGTCCACGAAGTTTCCGTCGGAGTCGGAAGTGCCCGGAAGGCTCGACGTCGCCGACATGTTGTACGTAATCCCCCACCACCAGTCCTGCGCCTGCGCTTCGCCGCTGAAGGCCACCAGAAGGGCCACCGAGGCGAGCGCTCCCTTGAGCAATCTCATCGTCTTCTCCAATTCGGATTCGCCTCGGTCCTACTGGACCATCAGGTAGTCTTTGGATTGGTCAAACGCCTGATCGATGCCGCTGACGGCCAGATTGACGTTTGTCGCGCTGCTGTTCGACAGAACGGAGTTCACCGCACCGGACCAAACGGACGGAATCGTCTCGTTCGAGGCCCCGCTCGGATCGAGCATGTCGGTGATCAGGGTGCCCTGCTCCCAGGAAGTGGCGGTCGGATAGCCGCAACCCCAGCCCGGCGGATACCAGCCCCACCAGCCCCAGTAACCGCCGCAGCCCCAGTAGGTAACCGCGGTCCACCGGTTTACGGTCACCATCATGATCAGCGCGACGTCGGGCAGGTTGTTCTCGTCGACCGTTTCCCAATCGATCTCCGTGTAGCCGAGCGCGTCCATATTCTGCTTCGCGCGGGCTACGAAAGTCGCGTCGTTCGCGTGATCGTAGTCGATCCGGCTTTCCTCGTCGCAATTGATCGGGAGGCCGGGATCCGGATTCTCAACATCACAGATCTCGACCACCGTGTCCGGCATCGCGTACGTCCGCTGTGATGAAAAATCGAAATCCTTCTCATAGGTCGTGATCACGACCTGAGTTTCCTGGATACTGGATATTTCGCCTGGATAGCAGGCGGCCAATCCGCCGAGCGCGACGATCGCCACGATGGCGATCCCAGCGCGTGTGGCGAGCGGCCTGCCCGTCGTCATCCACTGACCCATCGGTTCTCCTCCTGCCGCCGGCCGAGCCGGAACATTGCACGTGAGATTCAATCGGGCGCCCGCTCGGGTGCCCGGTTCAGAGCGGCGGAGAAGATAGCCCTTCAGGTTCGTGCGGCAACTCGAGATAGGCGGGGCGGCATCGGTCGTTGGAATTACGCCGCAGGCTCGCGTTGCCTGGACGCAACAGAAACGTACGATTCGCTCGACCATCCACCAGGTCACGATTCGACCTTGGGCTCGCCGTCCCATCCGGTGCGGGTTGATTTTTCAATCATTTCCGGGGATCGCCGGGCCTGTCGGCCGGCAACCGTCCTGGCGATGCCCGAAGCCTGTCGACGGCCGTCCAGTTCTTGCACCCGGGTCTTCCGGAAGCGACGAGCCTCGTGTCGAGTGCGATGGCCCGGACATCGAGAACACGAAAGTGGGAGCGGAGGAGGCGGCAAGTTGCTGACGGCCCTGTTGATGATCCTGGTGGCGGATGTGCTGATCTTCGTTCATGAGATCGGTCACTTCGTCGCGGCAAGGTATCTCGGCATGCCGGTCACGTCGTTCTCCGTCGGATTTGGTCCCGCACTTCTCAAGCGCAGTTGGCGAGGAACGGAATACCGGCTCGCCCTGGTTCCGCTGGGCGGATATGTGCGCATCGAAGGAATGCGCGGTACCGAAGAGGAACGTGAGCGGTGGCCGAACGGATTCGCCTTTCAGAGGCGATGGAAACGTCTGGTAGTGATCGGCGCCGGTGTTACAGCGAATGCCCTGCTCGCTCTGTTCCTCTACAGTCTCGTCTCGATTACCGGTGACTGGTCCGGGCCCGTCGCGGCCCGCGTTGTGGAAGTCGATCAGAGTATTCTGCCTCCCACGGCAGGCTGGTCGAGCGTCCCATCGAACCGAACGATCACCCAGGTCGACGCCAGCCCGGTATCCGACTGGAGCGATCTCGCGCTGACGCTACTCGGTACGGAGGAAGGCTTTCACACGCTCGAATTCGACGATGGTTCGAGTCACCGGGTCTGGGTCCCGGCCGCCGAGAACGCGAAAATCCAACTTCTCGAAGCGTTGATCCCCGCCGCTCCGGAGCCGGTCGACAACAACGTGTCAGAGGGCGTCGTTGCCGGGACGCGCGAAGTCGGCCGCACAGCGAAACTGATCGCCCAGAGCGGAGGCCTGTTGGCCACTGGAGCAATCGGAATCCGCCAGCTCAGTGGCCCAATCGAGATTGCTCGGGTCAGCGAGCGAACTCTGCGCATGAGCTGGAACCAGTTTCTCGCATTTCTCGCGTTCCTGTCGCTGAACCTGGCGATCCTCAACGCGTTGCCGATTCCAGTGCTCGACGGGGGTCACTTTGCGCTGCTGGTGTTCGAGGCCTCCGTGGGGCGACCGCTCCCCGCCGTCCTGCGCCGGTACAGCACCGTCGCCGGAGCGACCGTGATCATGTTCTTCATGACCTTCGCACTGCTGAACGATTTGCTGAGGCTGTTCGGGTACTGATCCTTCTTTCCTCCACTGGCACGCGTGTTACATTGACGTCCGTCCCGAAAGGGACCCGCAGGAGGCGGGACCGGTCCGTTCCGCCCGGTCACCTGAAACGGAAGGACGCACCATGTTCCGGAACCTACGGTCGTGGACGGTTGCGCTCGCGGCCATTCTCGCCCTCGCTCCCTCTCCGGCAGCGGCTCAGGAGACGGACCTGGGCATCGTCACCCTCGACCGCCTGTTTTCCGCCGACTTCAGGGGTGGATTCTTCGGCCCCGCACGCTGGCTGGACGACGGCGACGCCTACACGACACTCGAGCAGTCTGAGGATGGACAGGGTCGAGACCTCGTCAAGTACGATACCCGGACCGGTGAGCGGTCCCTTCTGATACGGGCTTCGAGCCTCATCCCGTCGGATGGCAGCGGCGCGATCGGCATCCAGGGCTACGAATGGTCACCCGATGGAACCAAGCTGCTGATCTTCACGAATTCCAAGCGCGTGTGGCGCCGCAACACGCGCGGTGACTACTGGGTCTACGACATGGCGACCGGCGCCCTGCGCAAGCTCGGCGGTGACGCCGAAGAGTCGTCCCTGATGTTCGCGAAATTCGATCCCGCGGGAACGCGCGTCGCGTACCGACGTGGCTATGACCTGTACGTCGAGGACATCTCTTCTGGCAGCCTGACACGGCTGACCGAAGACGGATCGCGGACGATTATCAACGGCACCTTCGACTGGGTGTACGAGGAGGAATTCGATGCACGGGACGGATTCCGCTGGAGCCCGGACGGACGGTGGATCGCCTACTGGCAGCTGGACGCCGAGGGAATCCGCGAATTCGACATGATCAACAACACGGATTCTCTCTACTCCTACACGATTCCCGTCCAGTACCCCAAGGCAGGTGAGCGGAACTCCGCCGCCAGCGTCGGCGTCGTGTCCGCGGCCGGTGGTGAGACCGCCTGGTTCGACGTTCCCGGCGACCTGCGCGACAACTACATCCCGCGCATGGAGTGGGCCGGCAACTCGGATGAGATCGTCATCCAGCGGATGAACCGGCTGCAGAACACGAACACCGTGATGCTGGGAGATGTGGCTACAGGAGCGATGACCCCGATTCGTTCGGAGCAGGACGAGGCATGGGTCAACACGGTGGACGAGTGGGAGTGGATCGACGGCGGCCAGTACTTCATCTGGACCAGCGAGACCACCGGCTTCCGCCACGTGTACCGCGTGAGCAGGGACGGGAAGGCGATGCAGCCCATCACCTTCGGTGGCTGGGACGTGATCAGCATCCAGCTCGTGGACACCGAGAACGGCTGGCTGTGGTTCCTGGCCTCACCGACGAACGCGACCCAGCGTTACCTGTACCGGGCGCGGCTGGACGGCAGCAGTCCTGCCGAGCGCGTGACCCCGGCCGGCCAGCCCGGCGTGCACCGCTACACGATGTCACCCAACGGCCAGTGGGCGTTCCATACCTGGTCCCAGTTCGG
>JBDGUY010000036.1:0-13099 GCA_039585935.1 Gemmatimonadota bacterium | reverse complement strand
CACTGCCGGTCCAAACCGCGGCAGTTGTGCCGAAGGCCGATCGGCAGGCGCGTCACCCGAACCGCAGCCGGCGAATAGCGACAATCCGAGGCTCAACCCGAGCCCGCAAACCCGTCTGGATCCTGACACGACCGTCATTCTCGTCTCCCGCCGAGTCCCTTGCGCAGCGTCCTCCGACCCCACTGTATAGGTCCTCCGCCAAAGGTACGAAAGGACGACTCGATGACCCGAGTGGAACTGCCGTTCAAGCGAATCACGGTCCTGGCGCTGCTCGCGCTCGCCCCGACGCAGGCGCTGGCTCAGACGCTGCAGGCCCCGGAGGGCTGGATCGCCCGGCCGGAGAGATTCGTGGAGATGCCGCCCGGTTTTCACATCACGGCCGGGCAAGGCGTGATCATGTACAACCCGGAAGCGACGGTCCGTGGGGAGTTCCGGGTCGAGTCGGAGGGATTTCTGTTCGATCCCCACGGAACGGACGGCACGTACGGCCTGATCCTCGGCGGCCGGGAGCTGGACTCCGACGCCCAGCGCTACGTCTCGTTCGAGATCGGCCCCGACGGGAACTTCTTCGTGCGCCTGCAGGCCGATTTCGAAAGCACGGAGCTGGTTGGCGGGTTTCATGAAGCGATTCACCGCTGGACCGGCGAGGACGCTGCGGTGAAGAACGTGCTCAGCGTGGATGCGGGCGCGACGACCGTCCGATTCCGGATCAACGACGACACCGTGGCCGAACTGGCCCGGACTGCAGTCGATCCTGATGGAGTCATCGGGTTCCGGATCGAATCCGGCCTGAACATTCACGTTACGACCCTGGACATCACGACAGATGCCGGGAAGACGGAATGGGCGCCGAAACCACCGGAAGAGTGAGCATCGCCGTTGCCTCGAGCGGCCCGATGTTGCACCCTGTCGTTCGTCATCCACGCACCCGTCCCGGACTGACGAGCGAGAACGCATCTAACCCGCCAGTGAGACCATGACCGATCCACGCTATACGAGACTCGCCGAAACCCTGATCCACTACTCCTGCGAGCTGAAGCCGGGCGAGAAAGTCCTGATTGAGGCGATAGACATCCCGCACGCGTTCACCAACGAACTCGTTCGCGTGGCGCACGAAGCGGACGTGGTTCCGAACGTACTCCTCAAGAGCAACGAGGTGCTGCGAGGTCTTCTCATGGGGGCCTCCGAGGAGCAGCTGGAGGTGATGGCGCGGGGCGAGGAGACGGTTATGGACCTGATGGACGCCTACATCGGTGTCCGCGGCGCCGGCAACATCTCCGAGCTTTCCGATGTACCCGGTGATCGGATGCACCTGTACGAGCAGCTGATCTGGAAGCGGGTGCACACCGATATCCGGGTCGCTCGCACCCGGTGGGTGGTGCTGCGCTGGCCCAGCCCCTCCATGGCGCAGCTCGCCGAAACGAGCACGGAGGCGTTCGCCGATTTCTACTTCGACGTCTGCACGATGGACTACGAGGCGATGGCCGAAGCGCTGAAGCCGTTGCAGGCGTTGATGGAGCGTACGGATCGGGTCCGGCTCGTCTCACCCGATACAGACCTGAGCTTCAGCATCGACGGGATCCCGGCGATGCCCTGTGACGGAAAGCGCAACATCCCCGACGGCGAGGTCTACACCGCCCCGGTGCGTGACAGCCTGAACGGGACGATTCGCTACAACACGCCCACCGTGTACCAGGGTGTGAGCCACGAGGATGTGTTCTTCCGGTTCGAGAACGGGAAGATCGTCGAGGCGACGAGCACGAACACGCAGCACCTGAACAAGGTGTTGGATTCGGACGAGGGCGCCCGGTACATCGGGGAATTCGCGATCGGCTTCAACCCGTACATCTTGGAGCCGATGAAGGACATCCTGTTCGACGAGAAGATCGCCGGCTCCCTGCACCTCACGCCCGGCAACGCCTACGATGTCGCGTTCAACGGCAATCGCAGCCAGATCCACTGGGACCTCGTGCTCATACAGCGGCCCGAGTATGGCGGGGGCGAGATATGGTTCGACGATGTGCTGATCCGGAGGGACGGATTGTTCGTGCTACCGGAGCTCGAAGGGCTGAATCCGGATAACCTGAAGGGCTGATCAGCCCCCCATGGGCTTTCGGATGATTCCGTGTTGCTTGCTTCCGTTCATGGTCACCACGACGGGGGCGTCGAAGCGCAGGTGGCGGACCGGCCCGATTTCGCCGAGCGCGGGCTGGCCGGCGAGGAACTCCCAGTCGACGAAACCTTCGCCACTATCCTCGTTCACCGTGAAATAGCCGATGTTCAGAGAGGTGAGGTTCTGAAAGAAGTGTGTCCCCTGCGAAGGGGTGACCCGCAGGTCCTTGAATCCTGCCTCCACGATCACTCGTGCCCCGGAAATGTCCGACCAGCGGACCGGGATCCCCAACCAGGACTCGGTCGAACCCCAACGGCCGACCCCGATCAACGCGTACGGACGTCCCTCGAACGTCAGCCGGCGGTTGAATTGGGATACGGCCATGGCGCATTCCCGGCTCTGCGCACGAGCGAACTGGTCCCTGTCCACCACCACGATGTCATAGATGTCGTCCAGGTGACCATGCCCGAGCGCCGACGTGCTGTTGCAGATCAGTTCGCCGGGAGCGAGGTGTTCGAGCTCAATGGTGTCCATCTCCCGGCTGGACGTGAAGGGGCGCAGTTGCAGAAAGGCGAATTCGGCCGGGGCGCCCGGTGGCGTGTCGAGATTGATCGCAAATTCGATTTCCACCGGCGAGCTCGTCCCCATCGTTCCCACTCTCAGCAGTTCCTGCAGGATCTCGGCGAGTGGAAACATGTCATGTTTCAGAATCGGAGCCATGCTGACGATCGGGACGCCGGCCCGTGACAGTCCGTCGTACACCGCCCTGTTCTCGGCGGAGTAGGTAGAGCCGACCCAGTTCAGAACCCCGTGCCTGGCCGCCACCCTGAGCGGCGCCTGCACGAGCCGTCCTCTTTCGGAGTCCTCCGGGGCTTCTTCACGGCCGCCCAGACGCAGAGCCCAGAAAGCACGCTGCGAATTCTTTACCATGTCATCGACGGTCGAGAACTCGACGTTGTGGTTGGGGAACGACGGGCAGAACCGGAAGCAGGGCGACCCCTCCACGACGGTCTTTCCAAGTCCGAGGGCCACAGCCGCGATTCCGTCTGTCGACGTCATGGGTGCCGTCGGGTAGTAGTTGTACGAACGCGCCACGCCCGAGACGTCCGGGAAATACAGACCATCACGGTTTTGCCCTACGAGCTCCTGGACGATCACGGCCATGGCTTCCTCCTCGAGACGATACGGAGTCGCTTCGAGGAAGAGCTTGCTGTCCTCCGAGTATGTCGAGGCGTACACCGACTTGATCGCCTGGATGAGCTCCTCGAGACGAACCGCGGGGTCCGGATGATCGTTGGGGATCATGACCGTCTCGAATATCCCGGCGAACGGCTGGTACGGTGAATCCTCCAGCAGGCTCGACGAGCGGATGGCCAGGGGCCGGTCGCAGAGAAGCAGAAACGACAGAAGCTGTTGCCGGGCGTCAGGCGGAAAGCTGGCTTCGACGAAGCGGCGCGTTACCTCGCGCTCGTTCTCCGAGTGCAGGGAGAGTGACCGAAGCTCGTTCACGTCGAGGAATTCCTCGAATACGTCTGTCCCGAGAATCACGGCGGGCGGCACGAAGATACGCACACCTGGAAACCGGTCCTCGAGCCCGAATCGGTCGATGAGCCGTGTCGCAAAGGCGAGCCCTCGCCCTTTCCCTCCGATCGAACCCTCTCCGATGCGTGTGATCCCACCAGCCTGCGCCAGAGCTTCGGGATCGAAGTCGGCCACCGTGCTCCGGCTCTGCTGCCGCCTGTGGGTGCCGATGGAATCGATCAGGTCGGCCCGCAGATCCTCGAGGCTCGCATAGTCCGATACATGCCTGGGTCGGAGCCGGTAAGCCAGCGAAAACTCGCCCCGAGCCCGGAGCCAGCTGGAGAAGTCGTTCTTCTCCGCATGGAATCCAATGCTTTCGACCGGGATCGTCTCCAGCTTCTCGAGCAACGAACGCAGGTCGCTGGCGCGGTCCACCTCCCTCCCGGAAGGCAGGCGGAAGACGAAGTCTCCGAAGTAGGAGTATGCCGTCAGATATCGGCGGATCTGGTCCAGCATCGTGGGCGAGCGCTTGAGCAGGAACCCGGAGGCCATGGTCGCCGCCGTCGCTTCGTGGTCCGGGTTGCTCGACTGCAGGAGGATCGGGATGTCCGGACTCGCTTCGCGAATACGCCCCGCCAGCTCCAGGCCGGCCAAAGCGGACGGTTCTCCACCACCCTCGAGTGGAAACTCCACGTCGGAGATCAGACCAAGGATGTTGCCCCGGTAGGCCGTGAAGTACTCCCAGGCCTCGTCGAAATTCGTCGCCAGGAGAATCTTCGGCCGGGCCCGCATCCGGAGCAGCCGCTGGTACAGATTCACCCCCTCCGAGACGATACTCTGAGTGAGCTTCATCACCTCGGAGTAGATCACGGGAAGGAAGGAGGAGTAGTGCCGGATGCTGTCCTCGACCACGAGGAGCACGGGAACCCCGAGGCCCGCGTCGAATTCCACGTTCCGCCGGTCTTCCTCCAGCTTCACCATGGCGAGCAGAATCCGGGCGTCTCCCTGCCACAGGAACACGTGCTTCACATCACCGAAACCGGATCGGCGCTCGAAGTCCTTCACTTCCTGGTGATCGTAGGCGAGAACGAGGACGGGTATGTCCAGTTCCGCCTCCCGTACGGCCCGAGCCAGCTGCGTGGCGTTCATGTCGCCCAGCTGCAGACTCGTGATGATGACGTCGAAGCGCTTTTCCCGGGCGAGCGCCAGGGCCTCGGCCCCGCTCGAGATGCGTGTAATGTTCGGGGCCTGATTCAGGTTCAGGTCGAGGAACTTCGTGAGGATGAGCTCGTTGAGCTGTCCATCCTCCGCCATGATGAACGACTCGTAGAGACTCGAAACGAACAGGATGTTCTGCACCCGGAAGCGCATCAGGTCCTGCAGGCTCGCGGCTCGCCCACCCCGGGACCCACCGAATTCCGGGAACACGGAAGACTCGGAGACTGTCATGACTTGACTATAGCGACCGAACGGGTGGGGCGCGCCGGAGCGCGCCCCACCCGATACCCCGATCGGCGGGCCGCTGGCCCGTCGGAGCGCCCGATCAGACCACGCCCTGGTCCAGCATCGAGTCGGCTACCTTGAGGAAGCCGGCGATGTTGGCGCCGTGCACGTAGTTCCCGGGCTTCCCGTACGCCTCGGCAGCATCGAGACACTGCTTGTGGATGCTCTTCATGATGCCCTGCAGTCGGCTATCCACTTCCTCCCGGGGCCAGGAGAGCCGCAGAGAGTTCTGTGACATCTCGAGGCCAGATACCGCCACGCCACCGGCGTTGGCTGCCTTGCCGAGACCGTACAGGACGTCGTTGTCCAGGAAGATCTCCACGCCTTCCGGCACCGTGGGCATGTTGGCGCCCTCGGAGATCAGGTAGACGCCTCGATTCACCAGGTTCTGGGCATCCTTGGCGTTCACCTCGTTCTGCGTCGCGCTGGGGAAGGCGCAATCGGCATCGTGGTCCCACAGCGGATTGTAGTCGAGGCCTGGATCCACCGGCGTGTGGACCGCGCCCGGGTACTTCTCCGCATACTCGCTGACCCGGCCCCGCCGGTTGTTCTTCAGGTCCATGAGAAAGGCCAGCTTCTCGCGGTCGATCCCTTCCTCGTCGAAGATGTAACCACTCGAGTCGGAACAGGTGATGACCTTCCCGCCCTTGTCCAGGATTTTCTCGGTGGTGTACTGGGCCACGTTGCCCGAACCCGAGACAATGCAGGTCTTCCCTTCCAGCGTCTCGTCCCGCGTGCCGAGCATCTCGGCCGCGAAGTACACGGCGCCGTATCCCGTGGCCTCGGGTCGGATCAGGGATCCGCCCCAGTTCAGACCCTTCCCGGTCAGCACACCGGTAAACTCATTCTGCAGCTTCTTGTACATACCGAACAGGAAGCCGATCTCGCGTCCGCCCACGCCGATGTCACCGGCCGGAACGTCACGGAACTGGCCGATGTGTCGGAACAGCTCGGCCATGAAGGCCTGGCAGAAGCGCATCACTTCAGCATCGCTCTTCCCCTTGGGATCGAAGTCCGAGCCGCCCTTTCCGCCGCCCATAGGCAGCGTCGTGAGGGCGTTCTTGAACACCTGCTCGAACGCAAGAAACTTCAGGATTCCGAGGTTGACCGACGGGTGAAAGCGGAGACCACCCTTGTACGGACCGATGGCGCTGTTCATCTCGATCCGGAAACCCCGGTTCACCTGAACTTCGCCCTGGTCATCCACCCAGGGAACGCGGAACAGGATCACTCGCTCCGGCTCTATGATTCGCTCGAGGACTGCGGTCTTCTTATAAATCGGATGCTTGTCGTATACGATCTGGACGGAATCTGCGACCTCTTCTACGGCCTGGTGGAACTCCGGCTGCGCCGGGTCTTTTGCCCGGACGGATTCCATCAGAGTCGCGACGTAACTGCTCATTGCCGTCTCCTGGTGGTTAGGTCACACCGCAGATGATCCGCGGAGCTGGTGTCGGGTTCGCCGAGAAGTAGACGACGGGCGGCGATCCCTTTCGGATCCGGCCGGGGCCGGTCCTCGAAAGATCGGAAGAGGTAGGAAGATCGAGCCGGCTCGACGGGTGCCGATCCGGCATGCTCCCTGGGTGCGTCTCGATTCCCGTTCGGGAAGCAGAAGGCTCGTATTTCGTCCATCATGAGAGGGCCCCTGGAGGGACCGCTCGTATAGGTTCGAGTGCCCGTTCAGCCGCTGAACCTGCCTGCAAGCTACGTGCCCGGCAAGACCTCTTTCAGCCCCTCTGCGCCGTGCCCATCAGTGATCGATCGGCCCGTTCCCTGATCGCGCGGAAGGTGACCAGCGCGTCGTCGAACTGGACCCGCGAACGCGTGATGTAGTCGTGCGCCTCGGGTTGATATCCGTCGGTCGAGGCCGACCACACGCGGTTCAGGTAGCGTTCTCCCGTGGCGAAACGGTTCATCACCTCGGCATAGGCCTTGAGGCCGTAGCTGTGGGCGATGCTCTCCCGCGCCTCCACGAACGCCGCCAGGTGCGGCGGGAAGGTCTCGTCGATCACGTGGCGGATGTCGTACACGTTGATCGACTCTTTCTGCTCGTCCAGCCGCTCTGCGTCGTTGGCGATCGCCGCCAGCGATGCTTCGATGGTCGCGATGTTCGTCGTCAGTCGCGTCACGTCCCTGGCCTCGGCCCGCACGGCCGTCCTGGCCGTAATGACTCCAGCCACTCCGATCGCCAGAGCCACCAGGTACCTCGCCGTGTTCACACCTTCGGGCTGTTCGACGGTGAGATAAGCGCCCCACAGGAAGCCGACAACGATCAGGAGATAACCGAAATATTTCATTGCTCTACCCCCTCACGATGCACCGAAGACGATAATCATCGAATAGCCGACCCCGACCAGCGCTTCGCCTACGATAAGACCCGCCGCAATCGGAATTCCCACGTCCTCGCTCCACTGTGCTCCCGCCTTCCAGTCCGCGAACACCCTGAGCAGAGTTCCGATCGTGTAGGTGAGGACGATGTTGAACGGGAGGTAGAAGCCGAGGCCGACCAGTACCCCCAGCCCGCCGATCCCGCTGGCGCTGAGCAGCGCACCGAGCCCGGCCCCGGTAAGGTACTTGTCGGCCGGGACATCCCCTCCGAGGATTCCCTGGATGACGCTGGCCAGCGCCTGTCCCTGCGGCGCCGGCAGCGCGTCGCTGCCCAGCCCGTACGCCTTGTGCAGCACCACGATCAGGAAGATGATCACGATCGGGCCGATCCAGCTCCCGAGAAATTGCGCAATCTGCTGCTTCTTCGGAGTGGCGCCGACGATGTAGCCGCACTTGAGGTCGAGCATCAGGTCCGTGGCTTGCGCCATCGCGACGCACATCGCGGCGCCGACGATCACGGACGACACGATCGCCGTCCGGTCACCGAGTCCGCTGGTCACGAAGATCAGTAGCGTGATCCCGATCAGCGTCATCCCCGACAGCGGCGACCAGTTCGTCCGTCCTATGCACTCGGACAGGACCACGCCCGCCACCCAGATCCACAGGGTACCGATAATCGCCATCACGGCGCCGCGGGCCCAGCCGATCTCCTGCACCGAATACACGGCGATCACGGTCAGCACGATGAACGCGCCGGCGACCCCGACATACAGCATCTGGATCGGGAGCTCTTCCCCGGCCATCTCGGTACGGGACTTCGCTGCGTCCCGCATGCTGCGGATTGCGCTCACCACGAGCGGGAACGCGAGCACGATTCCCATTACGGCGCCACCAACCAGCATCCCGATCCCGACAGGTCGGAACAGCGTCAGTCGCAGATAACCGGTAATCGAGGTACCCTCGGCGGCTAGCGTCGCCGGGTCCGGGAACAGACCCGTCGCGTTGAGCACCGGTGCGAGCAGCCACCAGCACACGTAGCCGCCGACGATGAAGAAGAAGCCGCCCTTCCCGGCGAGGAACGCCACGCCGACAGTAAGCAGCGATACGTACCAGATTCCGTTCATGAACTCGGGCATCCCGATCAGGGCCCCGAGATTCCAGTCTTCGAATCCGGTGGACAGGCTGACGAAATGCACGATCCCGGCGACCAGCGCCCCACCCAGCAGCATCCACGCCTTCCTGATCCCCGCGCCGGGCGCCTTCAGAATCGCCCCTGTCGCGATTCCGCCGGGGAATGCGAGACGATTGAAGTCGATCATCTGCTTGCGCAGCGGGATGATGAATGCGATCCCGAGGATTCCGCCGGCGATGCACCCGAGCACGAGCAGAGGATGATTGAAGTCCTCGAACCCGAGAATGAACAGCGCCGGAACCGAGAACATCATTCCCGCGCTCGCGCCGTTTACGGCCGAGGCGATCGTCTGGTTGATGTTGTTCTCGATGATACTGTTACGACGCATCACGCCGCGCAGGATTCCAAATCCCAGGATGGCCGCGAGCTCGGATCCTTCGATCGAGAACCCGAGCTTGAGGCTCAGGTAGCCGATGCTCACCGCGATGAGAATCCCGAGTGCGTAGCCGACCAGCACGGCTGCCCACGTGAACTCGGGATACGGCCCCATCCGGGGGGCGCGGGACGATCCGGCGGTGGAGCTTTCCAAGAGCGCCTCCGATTTCGTCTCCGACATGCAGATACGGCAGGACCGGACCATTCTAGGTGGGCGGAAGGGTCTGCGCGACAGGACGCGACGGCCACGCCTCAGGCGAGCGTGTGCGGACTGTCGCCCGAGCCGCCGACCTACCAGCTTTCGCAGAATAAGGGAGCGCGTGGTGGCGGGCGCTCAGTTCCTTCTCGCCTGGAGAATTCGATGCGGAAGCTCGTAACCCTGATCGCCGTTGCCACTCTGCTCGGCTGGTCGAGTCCGGTTCAAGCCCAGGACAACCCGTACCGCGACGGGTGGTGGGGCAGCTTCAATATTGGGCCCGGCTGGAACAGCTCCGACAACCTCGAAGGCGAGCGACTCACCGGTGGGGCCGGAGTTCTTCGTGCGGGATATGCCCTGTCGCCCAACTGGCTGGTCGGCGGAGAAGTCATGGGCTGGTTCCGGGACTACCTGAGCGACAATCTGACCCGGTGGAACTTCAGCGGCACGCTGCTGGTGTATCCAGGCAAGACGTCCGGCTTCTTCTTCAAGGGCGGCGTGGGTCTGACCAGCGTCGAATTCAGGCCGGCCAGTGGCGGAGGAACCGAGCGGGACTCGGGACTGGGCTGGGACCTGGGTCTCGGCTACGACTTCCGGATCGGCCGCACGATATTCCTGACCGTGGCGGCGGACTGGTACTTCCAGGACGTCCCCTCGCTCGACACTACCAACCAGCTGGCACTGCTCACCCTGGGTCTCACCTGGTTCTGAGGGAGTCATGGACGACAAGCGGCTGAAGGGCCCGAATACGAAGATCATCCACGCCGGACAGCACCCGGACTCCGAGACCGGAGCGGTGAGCGTGCCGATCTACCAGAGTTCGACGTTCGCGTTCGAGAGCGCCGAGCATGGAGCGGCCTGCTTCCGGGGTGAGCCGGGCTACAAGTACACCCGGCTCGGCAACCCGACGACCGAGGCGCTGGAGCGCAGTGTCGCGTTCCTGGAAGGGGCCGCCGGAGGACTCGGGGCGGCCACCGGAATGGCCGCGATCAACAGCGTCTACATGACGCTGCTCGGAGCGGGCAAGCACGTCGTAGCGACCGACGCGATGTACGGCCCGTCGCGGACGATTCTCGAGACGGAGTTCGCGCGCTTCGGCGTCGAAGCGGACTTCGTCGACTCGTCAGACGCCGACAACGTCGCCCGCGCCATGCGGTCCGACACGGCGCTCGTATACATCGAGACACCCGCCAATCCGACGCTCAAGCTCTCCGACATCTCGGCCTGCGCGGATATCGCGCACGCGCATGGGGCGGTGCTGGCTGCCGACAACACCTTCGCCTCTCCATATCTGCAGAATCCGATCGCGCACGGGGCAGACATCGTCGTGCACAGCATGACGAAATACATCAACGGTCACTCGGACGTGGTGGCCGGGATGATCGTGGCGGCGGACGAGGAGATGCTGGAGCGCCTGCGCAAAGTCCACGTGAACCTTGGCGGGACGATGGACCCGCATCAGGCGTGGCTGGTACTGCGCGGCATCAAGACGCTCGGCCTGCGGGTGGAGAAGGCGCAGGCGAATGCCATGCAGCTGGCCCGTTATCTCGAAACCCACCCCGCCGTCGCCTGGGTCCGGTACCCCGGGCTCGCCAGCCACCCGCAGCACGAGCTGGCGATGCGCCAGATGCGCGGAGCGGGCGGTATCGTATCGTTCGGCGTGGTCGGCGGAGTCGAAGGCGGGCGGCGGCTCATCGACGCGGCGGAGCTCATGGTGCGAGCTGTGAGCCTCGGAGGCATCGAGACGCTGATCGAGCACCCGGCATCGATGACACACAAGGGTGTCCCGGCGGACGAGCGGCTCGAAGCGGGCATCACCGACGACCTTGTCCGCGTCGCCGTAGGTTGCGAGGACGCGGAGGACCTGCTGGCGGACCTGGAACAGGCGCTGGAAAAGGCAGCGGCGGGAGTGACCGTCGGGGTGTAAGGGATCGGGCGGCCTGAGCGGCGGGTCCTCAGAAGTCGAAATACGCCGCGAAGGACAGGCGTGTCGCGGTGCCCCACTCGCCGTTCTTGTTCGTCCGGCGGCCCCACGAGTATTCGACACCCGCTCGACCGCCTTCGGTGAACCGCCAGAACACGTTGCCTGACATGTACTGGGAGTTCTTGTAGGCGTCGTCCGGTTGGAAGCTCTTGTTCTCTACTCCCAGGTACCCCCCGGTGAGGTTGGTCTCCAGGTTCCTGTCGAACAGGCGCTGGTGATTCCACGTGATGAAGCCGCCGTACGAGATCATCTGCTCGAATCCCCCCGTGCTCGGATTGTACACGAGGTCCAGACCCTTGCCCCCGAGGCTGCCCACGAACCGCGAAATCGCCATTCCGGCGACGGCCTGGAACAGGAAGGCATCCCGCTCCGCCACCTGGGACCGGCCCGACAGCGCCGCCCCGATTCCGGGAAGAAATTCCGTCTCTCCGTCGGCATCCTTGGCCGAAAGGGTGCGGAGTACAGCCGACATCTGAAGGTGACCCCAATCCGATGCCAATTTCGCGCGCGCGGTGACATCTCCGAATCCCTGGTACGCCTGCTCTGCCGTCGAATCGGGGCTCGTGATGTCCGCCAGCGGAGCCTCGATGGCCACCGCCCAACTCATGCTGTCGTTCACCGTGGCCGAGTAGCGCACTTGCGGCGTCCGGACGGTTACCGCGCTGGGCGGTCCCTCGAGGTCCACCGTCACCGGCAGGGCTTCCACGTCGCCGAAAGTCGACCATGTCTGACCGGCCAGGAAATGCTTGTAATCACCGTATGCGTGCCGCAGTCGAAACGTGTTGTCCGGTCCCCTGAAGTCCGCCTCGATGCGCCCGAACACTACCCCACCCGTCGTGGCCCTGGACAGTTCGAAGCCGATGCGGGTCTGCGTCGCCTGCAGGTAGAACCGTGCCTCCTCCGTCGGCGACTCACCAACGGGGATCAAGTAAGTATCGAAGTTGTCCGTATCCTGCAGACCGTTGAAGTCATAGGCTCCATTGAGCCGGATCGAAACGCGGGTTCTGAGCTGCCCCTTCTTGTCCGGGGTCTGAAATACGAATCCCGTCGTCGTCGGGGCATCCTGCGGATGATTGTCCCGCAACGTGTCCGCAACGGCGATCGCGGAGTCGACGGCAGCACCGACGGAGTCTGCAGCAGCGGCCGAATCGGCTGCGGCCACCGCCACAGAGTCTTCCTGTCCGGCGGCTGGGGTCGCCGTCAGCCCCAGGAACAGCAGGGCGGTGATTCCACCGAGCACCGCCCGCCGCGCGGATCCCACGCTGATACTCAAACGCCCGGGAGATACCAGCATACGACCTTGGGCTCCGTCATCTCCTGCAGCGAGAACTTCAAGCCCTCGCGGCCAAGACCCGAGTTCTTCACTCCACCAAACGGCATGGAATCGAGTCGATAGTCCGTCGAGTCGTTGAGGATCACGCTGCCACAGTCGAGACCTGAGGCCAGCTTGTGGCAGGTAGTGACGTCGTTCGAGAAACCCGCCGCGTGCAGTCCGTAGTTGACGCTGTTCGCGGCCGCGATCGCCTCGTCCAGGTCGTCCACCGGATACAGGTTCACGGCCGGACCGAACACCTCTTCGTAGTGAATGGTCGCAGTCTCTGGCACGTCTTCGAGTACGGTGGGAGGCACCAGCGCACCGTCGCGGGTACCGCCGGCCAGCAGCGTGGCCCCCTTGTCTACCGCCTCCTGTACCCAGCGCTCGACCCGTTTCGCTTCGCCCTCGTTGATCATCGGGCCCATGTCCGTGGACTCATCCAGCTTGTCGCCCGTTCGGTAGGCCTTCGCCCGCTTCACGAAGTCATTGCGGAATCGCTCGTAGACGTCCCGGTGGATGTAGATGCGCTGCACCCCGATGCAGTTCTGCCCGGCGGCCCAGAACGCCCCCGA